>CAMNHF010000032.1 GCA_946538975.1 uncultured Clostridia bacterium
CCAGCCGGTCCACCGGAGCGGACAGCGCCGGTACCGCCTTGTCGGCGCAGCGCAGCAGGCCCTCGCGGCTGGTGTCATTCGTGAAGGCATAGATGCTCTGCGTGCCCACGAACAGCCGGATGCCGGCGCCATGGCTGCGGTTGGAGTTCACCGTCTCCATCCGCTCCGAGCGCAGCTGCAGGCTGTGGCTGCGCCGGTCCTCAAGAAAGATTTCCGCAAAATCCGCACCGGTGGAGACGGCTCTTTTCAGCACCTCGCCGGCGATCCTCTGGTCAAGCATATCATGGCCTCCTTCACAGTCAGGTGATGTCAAAATCGAACAGGGTATCCGGGTACGGCTCGCCGATCAGGGTATAGTGCCACCACTCCCCGTCATAGGGCCGGAAGCCGGCGGCCTCCATCAGCGCTTTCAGCCTTCTGCGGAGCATCAGCGTTTCCTCCGGCAGCCCCAGATAGCTGTGATGGCTCTCTTCCCCCATGTAGTCGAAGCCTGTGCCCAGATCCGCAGGCTGTCCGTACCGGGTCAGCGTCAGGTCCACCGTGGAGCCGCGGGAATGGCCCGAACGCAGCGCGATGTAGCCGAGCGCAAACAAATCTTCTTTCGCCAGGGCAGGATAAAATTCCTGCTTTGTGGCGCCATCTTCCGGCAGCTTGCTCCAGCGGACAAAGTCGTCCACGGCCTTCTGCGGGCGATAGGCGTCATACACCAGCAGGCCGAAGCCCTCCGCCTGCGCCATCCCGAAGGCCCCCCGCAGGGCGCCGGCCATCTGGACAGTGCCGATGGCCCTCGGCGCCAGATAGCCCGCCAGGGGATGGCCGGTCAGATTGTGCGCTGTGGCGTAGCGAATCTCGCAGCGCAGCCCCGGGATGGCCTCGCACAGATCAACAAAGCCCTTCTCCATGCCAGCCTCCGTCTCAGTCGCGAAGCCCGGCGATGGTGCCGTCCAGCAGCGCCCGGAAGGAGGTCTGTACCCTTGCAGCGGCCTCCTGCACCTCCGTGTGGCTGAGCGGCTGATCCAGAATGCCGGCGGCCATGTTGGTCATGCAGCTGATGCCCAGCACGGCCATGCCGCTGTGGCGCGCCGCGATCATCTCCGGCACGGTGGACATGCCGACCGCGTCCGCGCCGAGGATGCGCGCCATGCGGATCTCGGCGGGCGTCTCATAGCTGGGGCCCATGAAATACATATACACGCCCTGCCGCAGCCCCAGCCCGATCGCGGCGGCGGCGTCCTCGCAGGCGCGGCGCATGCCGGGATCGCAGACGCAGCTCATGTCCGGGAAGCGCGGCCCCAGTTCGTCCAGATTCTCGCCCCGCAGCGGATTCACGCCGGAGAAATTGATCTCATCCGTGATCAGCATCAGATCCCCGGGCTGCCAGGCAGTGTTGACGCAGCCGGCCGCGTTGGTCAGCAGCAGGTGCCTGACGCCCAGCAGTTTCATCGCGCGGACATAGCGGATCACGTCCGCCATGGAGTATCCTTCGTAGCAGTGGACACGGCCCTGCAGCATGTACACGTACCGGCCGCCCTTGCGTCCGCGCCACCAGCGGCCGCCCTCATGCCCCGGCGCGGTGGGGTTGGGCATGCCGGGGATCTCCCGGTAGCTGAGCCACTCCGCGTCCTCCAGGGTCTCGGCATAGCTGCCCAGGCCGCTGCCCAGCACGACGGCGGTGTCCGCCTCGCCCAGACGCTGCCGCACGCAGTTCGCCATGTCCCGAATCATTTCCATCTCTTTGCTCATGGTGTCCTCCCGCCTCACATCAGCTCGCGCGCAAAGGGGACTGCGCCCCAGCGGTCCTCCAGCCCCAGCCATTCCGCGCAGGTGGCCGCGATGTCCGCATAGGTGGAGCGGGTCCCGAGATCGACGGCCTTAGTCATGCCGCGGTGCCAGCACAGCAGCGGGATGTACTCGCGGGTATGATCCGTGCCGCGGAAGGTGGGGTCGCAGCCGTGGTCGGCGGTGAAGATCAGCAGATCCTCCTCCCCCATCAACGCCATGATCTCCGGGAGCTTGCCGTCGATGTACTCCAGCGCCTCCGCGAAGCCCTGCGGATCGCGCCGGTGGCCCCACAGCATGTCCGTATCGACCAGATTCGTGAAGCACAGGCCGTCGAAATCGCGCCGCATGTATTCCATCCATGCATCGATGCAGGCCGGATTGCCCGCCGCGTGGTTGGAGCCGGTCAGCCCCTGATGCTCGAAAATATCCTCGATCTTGCCGACGCCGAGGCTCTCCATGCCGGCCTCCTTCACCGCGTCCAGCAGGGTGCGGCCGATGGGCGGCAGCGAGAAATCCCGGCGTCCGGCGGTGCGGGTGAAGCTGCCCTTCTCGCCGACGTAGGGCCTGGCGATGACGCGCCCCACGCCCAATTCGCCCTGCAGCATCTCACGGGCGATGGTGCAGAAGCGGTACAGCTCCTCGCGGGGGAAGACCTCCTCATGGCAGGCGATCTGGAAGACGCTGTCGGCGGAGGTGTACACGATGGGGGTGGCGTTCACGCGGCTCTCCTCGCCGAGCTCCTCCAGGATCGCGGTGCCGGAGGCGGCCTTGTTGCCGATCACGCGGTGGTCGATGGCCTCCTCAAAGCGCCGGATGAAGTCCGCCGGGAAGCCGTCCGGGAAGGTCGGGAAGGGCGTCGCGAGCCGCAGGCCTGCAATCTCCCAGTGGCCGGTCGTGGTGTCCTTGCCCGCGGAGACCTCGCGGCAGCGGCCGAAGCCGCCCACTGCCTGAGCGTCCGGCGGATAGTGCGTCCCGCTGATCTGGCCCAGGCCAAGGCGGGCAAAGTTGGGCAGGCTGGGATGGGCGGTATCCACCACATGACCCCAGGTGTTGGCGCCGGCGTCGCCGTAGTCCGCGGAATCGGGGCACTCGCCGCAGCCGACGGCGTCCAGTACAGTCAGAAAAACGCGTCTCATGAGATCACAACCTTTCTGCCTGTCATTTTACATCATCACCGCGCAAAATGCAATCACGAACGCAGGCCCCGACTGCCTTGCGCGCAGCAAAAAACTCCGCCGGAGCGGAGCTTTGGCTTGTCTAATCCATCGTCACCGGGGGGCCTCGGCCTCCTGGATATCCGCCTCGGGATTACCGACGCCAAACAAGTTCTTTACGAGGCCATCGCCATAGCGATCCATCATGCGGAAGGACATATCTATTACGCGCTCTATATCACTGATGGACGGTACGCCTTCAAGCCCGGAGAGGATGGTCTGATAGCGAACCTCGCCATCAGAATAATCGAACTCGAACTTGCCGATCTTCAAGCCGTAGTTGGCGCGGGTGATGTACTCCACAACCTGCTGGTACACATCAGGGGAAGCTTTGATATTGCAATAAGCCATCGCTTGAATGTCGCTCGCACTGACGATGATGAGCACTTTGCAGTTAGACAAGCGGCAGTGCAGATTCATGCCCAGCACAGCAATGAAACGTTCATCGTCGTTGCTGCGAACATCATAGTGCCAGTGCTGCGACTCGAGGTATTCGATCGTGCGGTCGGTCAAGACATCTTTCTGTGACATGATGTAACCCTCCTTCATTCACTTCATACAGGCTCTTAACCTTAACCAATGATAACATGGAACAGCGGAAGTGTCAACCGACAAAAATGCATGTTTCCGGCAAAATCGATGAGAATCCGATGAGAAACGGCGCAGCACAGCCTTTTCCGCCTCACGGCCTCCCGCGCGGAGGGGATTGCGGGATTCCGTGCGCCAATCTGCAGAAATCGCATTTTCCCCGTTGAAAAGCGCCGGAAATTCGGCTATAATGAGTTGACACATGGAGGTGGCAGATGTTTACGGGTTTTCCGCCGGAGACGATTCAGTTCTTTCTGGATTTGCGGTATCACAACAGCGCGGCGTTTTTTCACGGGGAGCATGACCGGTATGTGCGCGATGTGCAGGCGCCCTTTTATGCTTTCACCGAGGAGCTGATGCCCACCCTTCTGCAGGCGGATCCCCGCATGGAGACGCGGCCGCACCGCTCCCTCTCCCGGATCCACCGGGACACGCGCTTCAGCCGCGACAAGTCCCCCTACCGTGATCATCTCTGGACCTGGTATCACCCGGCGGCGGAGCCGCGAGAGGGCTCCATCGGCTTCTGGTTTGAGCTGGGGCCGCAGGGGGTCGGCTGGGGGCTGGCCCTGTGGGGCGGCGCAAAGGAGGCCCGCGGCGTGATGGACCGCTTCCGCAGGGCGGCGCAGGCGGATCCGGCGCGCATCGGCGGCATCATCACCTCCTCCGGCCTGCCGGAACGGCACCTGGCCCTGGTGTCCGAGCAGTACAAGCGGCTGGAGGTGCCTCCCGGGGTGACGGGCGAGCTGGCCCGTTGGTACCGCAGCAAGGACATCAGCCTGATGCAGATGGCCCCGGACATGCGGGAGATCCACAGCCGGGACATCCTTGAGCACGTGCGCGCGGACTATCAGGCCCTGACGCCCATCTACCGCCTGCTGCGGGGCTGGAAGGACGAGATCCTCATCGAGGAGGCGCCCGCCACCTTCACAGACGGCATCATCGGCCGCCGGCAGATGCGCGACGAATGGGAATAAAGCGCGATACATATCGGCTGATCCGAATGCAGAAAGCAGCCGCACAAACGAATTGACAGAAACGGATTGAAATGAAGGAGGATTCTGATGAGCACTCATGCGGAAGCGTGGAAGAAACTGATCAGCGGGTCGGACGTGCGCGGCGTGGCCGTGGGCGAGGGCATCACGCTGACCGAGGAGACGGCGGTCTGCCTGGGCATGGCCTTCGCCAACTTCCTGGCGGAGAAGAAGCACAAGCCGGTCACCGAGATCACGATCGGCATCGGCCGTGACAGCCGCATCAGCGGGCCTGCGCTGCTGCGCGCGGCGGCGGAGGGCATCTCCCGCGCGGGCGCGTCGGTGCAGGACTACGGCATGTGTACCACGCCGGCCATGTTCATGGCCATCATCACGCCCGGCTTCGCGCCGGACGGCTCCATCATGGTGACGGCCAGCCATCACCCGTGGAACCGCAACGGCCTTAAATTCATCACGGCCGAGGGCGGGCTGGAGAGCAAGGAGATCGCTGCGCTGATCGACGCGGCCGCGGAAATGAACCCCGCCGAAATGCCCCTGAGCGGCACCATCACCCAGCGGCCCTTCCTGCCCACCTACATGAATCAGCTGGCCGACCGCATCCGCCGCGGCCTGGGCACCGACGTCGAAAAGCCGCTGCTGGGCCTGCATGTCGTGGTCGACGCCGGCAACGGCGCGGGCGGCTTCTACGCGGAGCTGATGGAACGGCTGGGCGCGTGGATCGAGGGCAGCCAGTTCCTGGAGCCGGACGGCATGTTCCCGAACCACGTGCCGAACCCGGAGAATCCCGACGCCATGGCCTCCCTCAGCGCAGCCGTCAAGAAGGTTGACGCGGATCTGGGCGTGATCTTCGACGCGGACTGCGACCGGGCCGCCGTCGTCGACCGCGATGGCAGCGGCATCAACCGCAACCGGCTGATCGCCCTGATGTCCGCCATCCTGCTGGACGATGAGCCAGGCCAGACCATCGTCACCGACTCTGTGACGTCCTCCGGCCTCCGGAAATTCATCAACGAATGGGGCGGCGAGCATTACCGCTACAAGCGCGGCTACCGCAACGTCATTGATGAGGCGATCCGGCTGAACGCGGAGGGCATCTCCTGTCCCCTGGCGATTGAAACCAGCGGGCACGCGGCCCTGCGGGAAAACCACTTCCTGGATGACGGCATGTATCTCGTGACGGTGCTGATCGTGAAGGCCATGCAGCTCAAGCAGCAGGGCCGCACGCTGGGCAGCCTGATCGCCGACCTGCAGGAGCCGGTGGAAAGCCTGGAGATCCGCCTGAACATCACCGACGAGGACTTCCGCGAGACGGGCAAAAAGGCCATCGCGCACGTGATGGATTACGCCAACGCCGTGGCCAGCTGGCATATCGCCCCGGACAACCGCGAGGGCGTGCGCATCTCCTTCGATCTGGACGGCGGCCTGGACAACGGCTGGTTCCTCCTGCGCCTCTCCGTGCATGACCCGGTGCTCCCGCTGAATGTGGAGAGCGACATTGCCGGCGGCGTGCGCCAGATGCTGGAGATGCTGCTGGAGGTGCTGCGCGGCTGCGAGGGAATCGATCTGACGAATCTGGTGAACGCGCTGCAGGCCTGACAAAAAGCATACAGGAGGGATCCCCATGACGAACATTGGCATCATCGGGCTCGGAAATATGGGCAGCGCCATCACCCGCGGCATCCTGAATGCGGACTATGCCCAGCAGGCGGATCTCTTCGTGTATGACACGGCCGCTTCCCGCATGGAAGAGCTGGCGGAGGAGTATCCCAATCTCAACTTCTGCAAGGACGCCGCCGAGGTGGCGGAGGAGGCGGATCTGATCTTGCTCGCCGTGAAGCCCAACATGCTGGCCGCAGTGGTCGACGGCCTGCGCGACAGCCTGGAGGGCAAGGCGATCATCTCCATCGCGGCGGGCTGGACCTGCGCGATGCTGCGGCAGCTGCTGGACGGCATAGACACCCGCTTTCTGCGCGTGATGCCCAATACGCCCGCCATGGTCGGCGAAGGAATGACCGCGCTGTGCACGGACAACACGCTGACCCCGGACGAGCTGAACACCGCCCGCGGAATCTTCTCCGCCATCGGCCGCACCACGGAGCTGCCGGAAGCCCAGTTTGACGGCGTGGTCGCGCTCAGCGGCTCCGGCCCCGCCTATGTGTACATGCTGATCGAGACAATGGCCGACGGCGGCGTCCGCGAGGGACTCAAGCGCCATGAGGCCATCGAAATGGCCGCGCAGACGGTGCTGGGCAGCGCGTTGATGGTGCTGACCTCGGACACGCACCCCGCCCAGCTGAAGGACGCGGTCTGCTCCCCCGCCGGCACCACCATCGATGCCGTGGCCGCGCTGGAGGAAGGCGGCTTCCGTTCCGCCGTGCTCCGGGCAATGCGGGCCTGCGCGGACAAATCGCGCGAGATGGGAAAACAGTAAGCGAGGACAGACAGAATGCCTGAGACAAAACGGAAACGAGTTACCATCTATACCGACGGCGCCTGCTCCGGCAACCCGGGCCCGGGCGGCTGGGGCTGCGTGCTGCAGTTCGGTCCCCACATGAAGGAGATGAGCGGGTACTCCCCCAGCACGACCAACAACCGCATGGAGCTCTTCGCCGCGATCAGCGCTCTGGGCGCACTGAAGGAGCCCTGCGAGGTCGATCTCTACTCCGACTCCAGCTACCTGGTCAAGGCCTTTGAGGATCACTGGCTGGAGGGCTGGCAGCGCCGCCACTGGAAAACGTCCGCCGGTACGCCGGTGGAGAATCAGGAGTACTGGCACCTGCTGCTGATCCAGACAAAAAAGCACATCGTCCACTTTCACTGGGTGAAGGGCCACGCGGACAATCCCTGGAACAACCGCTGCGACGAGCTGGCCACCTCCGCCATCGAGCAGTACCGGAAAAAAGTGGAAGCGATCAAGGCCGGCGAGGATACCGCCACGGCCTCAGAAGAGTGATGACCGATGCACCTCTGTTCCCGGACGGAGGTGTTTTGCTTTGCATCTGTTAAGTGTGGCCGGAATACATTTATTTCATCAAAATTACTGCAAGTGTTATTATGCAGGTATTTTTGTCCTGTGAATCAGTTTGCAAGGCTTTTCTTTCAATTTGCTCTTTGTTATAATTTTTGTGGGGAATACACTCACAGCGAAGATGAGAGGATGAGATCCGATGGCCAGTCATTGGGAAAAGGACGATGCATTGACCTCTGGCATCTCAGAGGCTATCCTGACACTGTACGCGCTGTTTCCGGAGTCGCTGCTCCGGATCAACGAGCTGCTGCACGAGTATCATCTGACCGTCTCCCAGCTGAAGATTCTGGTCGCGCTGCATCACAAGAACAAATCCGTCAGCCAGCTCTCCCGGGATCTCGGCATTGCCAAGCCCAACGTGACGCCGGTGGTGGATCTGCTGGAAAGACGCGGCCTGGTGGTGCGGGAGCGCGACACCTCTGACGGGCGCCGGGTCAACATCCGCCTGACCGACGCGGGCACAGACCTGCTGCAGCAGGTTCAGCACAGCGCCCAAGCGCAGATTCAGGCGTGGAACCAGATCTGCAACCGGTCCGAAGCCAAGGCGGTTCGGGACGCGGCGAACACCCTGATCCATTTCATGAACACGATCTGCGACAATCGCAAATGAGAATAGCGGTCTCCGATTGAATGCGGGGGCCGTTTTTTTGCGCTGTCTTATTATGTATTAGAAAGAGCCGCACGAAAGCGGCTCATTGAAAGTTACTCATCGAAAGCTGCTCATTGAAAGTTACAGGCGCTGCACGAGGGCCACAGCGGTGGCGCTGATGCCCTTCTCCTCCCCCTCAAAGCCGAGATGCTCCGTGGTGGTAGCCTTCACGCTGATCTGTCCGACCGGCAGGCCCAGCGCGTCAGCGATCCGCTGGCGCATGGCGGGGATGTAGGGCAGCAGCTTGGGCTTCTGCGCGGCGATGGTTACGTCCGCGTTCACAACGCCCCAGCCCTCCTGCTGCAGCAGGTCCTTCACCTTCTCCAGCAGCAGCACCGAGGAAATGCCCCGGTATGCCGGATCGCTGTCCGGGAAATGCTGGCCGATGTCGCCCAGCGCACAGGCGCCGAGCATGGCGTCCATCAGCGCGTGCAGGGCCACGTCCGCGTCGCTGTGGCCCAGGAGGCCCAGGCTGTGCGGGATGTCCACACCGCACAGGATCAGCCTGCGCTCCGGCACCAGCCGGTGCACGTCGTAGCCATGACCGATCCGGAAGGCCGGCCCCTGCTCCCTCAGAAACGCTTCCGCCATGATGAGATCCTCCGGTGTTGTGATTTTGAGATTCCGCCGGCTGCCCGGCACCAGCGTGACCGCGTGCCCCAGCCGGGCTGTCAGCGCCGCGTCGTCCGTGCCGATGAAGCCCTCCGCCGCAGCGGCTCGGTGCGCCTCGGCGATCAGCGCGCGGGAAAAGCCCTGCGGCGTCTGCATGGCGCGGAGCTGCTCCCGTTCCAGCAGCTTCCCTTCCACATCCCGGATGGTGTCCGTCACCGGCACGCAGGGAACTGCGCTGCCCTGGCGCAGGGCTGCCTCCATAACGTTGTCGATGGTCTCCGCGTCCACCAGGCAGCGGGCCCCGTCATGGATCAGCACATGAGTGCATTCCCCGGGCAGGGCGTCAAGGCCCGCGCGCACGGAAGCCTGCCGCGTCTCTCCGCCGCTGGCATAGCGCAGCTCCGGAACCCGCAACCCAGCAAGCAGCTCGCGGACGGTCTCTTCCTCCTGCGGGCGGCAGACGGTCACGATCCCCGCCACACGGCCGGCAAAGGCCTCGGCGGAGCGGCGCAGCACCGCCTTGCCCCGCAGCGGCAGGAAAACCTTGTTCACGGGCGCGTGCATCCTGCTGCCGCTGCCCCCGGCCAGCAGGATCAGCCACCAGCTCCCGCTCATTCGCCCAGTTCCTCTTCCAGCCCTGCGTCGATGGACAGCACCTCATACAGCGCGCCGGCATTCTCCTTGCGCACGGTCTCCGCCACCGACAGGATGCGGTACTTGGCCAGCTTGTCCCCGAAGCGGATGGTCATGATGTCCCCCTCGTGCACCTCGGAGCCGGGCTTGCAGACCTTGCCGTTCAGCGACACGCGGCCGCCGGAGCAGGCCTCGTTCGCCACGGTGCGGCGCTTGATGATCCGCGAAACCTTGAGATATTTGTCGAGCCGCATTGCGTTCTCCTTCCTGCCTTGCATGAAACAAAGAAGCAGGCCATGCCGAGATGGCACAGCCTGCCTGAATGTCCCGTGATTACTTGTTGACGGCATCCTTCAGGGCCTTGCCGATCTTGAAGACGGGGGCCTTGGACGCGGGGACCTCAACGGGCTCCTTGGTCATCGGATTGTGCGCGACACGGGCGGGACGATCCTTCACTTCAAAAGTGCCAAAGCCAACGATCTGCACCTTCTCGCCGGCGGCCAGCTTCTCGCTCACGGTCTCCACAAAAGCGGCAAGGGCCTTCTCAGCCTCGGTCTTCTTCAGACCAGCCTTCTCAGCGACGGCGGCGATCAGTTCGGACTTGTTCATCGGGGGTTCCTCCTCATTATTATGCGCCATACTGGCGCAGTGTAGCGGCCCCGCGGGGCGCGGGTCAGGTACGTTTCTGCAACGTCTTGACTTGATTCCAGTATACATCCATTTCCTGCAAAGTCAAGTCTTTCAGCGATTTTTCATCGGTAACAATCAGCTTTTCCATGGCCGTAAAGCGTCGGATGAATTTCTCCACAGCCCGCGTCAGCGCCAGCTCCGGATCGACGCCGGCCAGCCGGGCCACATTCACGCAGGAGAAGAGGAGATCGCCCAGCTCCTCCTGGGGATCCCGGCCCGCGTCCAGCTCCTCCAGCACCTCGCCGGCCTCCTCGCTCACCTTGGGCAGGGCCTCCCGTGCGCTGTCCCAGTCAAAGCCGACCTGGGCCGCCTTCTTCTGCACCTTTTCCGCGCGCATCAGGGCCGGCAGTGCGCGCGAGACATCCCGCAAGGCGTCGCCGACGGTGCTGAGATGCTTCTCGGCCTTTTTCAGCTTCTCCCAGTTCTCGGAGACCTCCTCGGCCGTGCGGCAGACGGTGTCGCCGAATATATGGGCGTGGCGGCGGATCATCTTCTCACAGATTGCGCTGGTCACGTCGCGCAGGGTGAAGCTGCCGTGGCTCCGGCCGATGCTGGCGTGGAATACGATCTGCAGCAGCACGTCCCCCAGCTCGTCCGCCAGATGCGCGTCGTCCCCCTCGTCGATGGCGCCGCAGGCCTCGCAGGCCTCCTCCAGCAGATACCTGCGCAGGGTCTGGTGGGTCTGCTCCCGGTCCCAGGGGCAGCCGTCCTCGCCTCGAAGAATCTCCATGATCTGCGCCAGGTCGTCCAAGTCATAGCGCTTGCGCTGCTTAAAGGGCTGCGCGGGCAGCAGCACGGCGGTCCGGTGATCGTATTGCTTCTGCCGGTCGATCTCGCACAGCGGGATCCGTTTCTGCCGCATGAGGCCGTGCTCTCCCGCCCCGCAGACGAAACAGACTTCGGTCTCATCGTCGTAGAGATCGGTCAGCGCCAGCTTGACCTCGCCGCAGATGAGCGCACTGTCAATCTCGGTGACCAGCAGCGCCTGCGTGGGCGTCAGCGGCTGTCCCTGCAGCGAGGCGGCCGGCAGGATCCGGCAGCCCTCCGGAAGGGAGAGGCCGGCCTTGGCCAATATAGCGCTGCTCAGCGGCACACCCGGCAGGATATGCAGCTTTGCAGACTTCGGTCTGATTTCGGTCAATGCCGTGACGGACGCATCCGCTGCCGCGTCGATGACCGCGTACACCAGCGGGCCGTCCCCCGCGCGCTCCCACAGATGAACGGCCATCGCCCGGTGCATCTCATCGAAATCGTCAAACCGGTCGTAGAAGCCATCCAGCGTGTCGAAGGCGATGCCGGCATCCTGCAGCATGGCGGCCGCCGGATGCCGGGCGGTGCGGAGGATCACGGCCGGCGCGGCCTGCAGGGTCTGCCAGGTCTGCAGCGTCATCCATTCCGGCTCACCCGGCCCCAGGGAAACCACGGTGATCTGTTTCACGCTCATGCTTTCGCCTTTCTGCCTCTGCGCAGGGCCGTGAGGTCATCCTTCTTCAGCGCCTTCAGCGCGATCGCAGCGCCCACGTAGACCGCCACGCCGACCGCGATCTCCAGAATGGTCGTGAGACGGTTCAGCGGAAGGACGGAGCGCAGCGCAAAGACCACCGCGCCCATGATGAGCGCCGCCGCGCCCGGCCGCAGCACCCAGTCAATCCAGTTGAACCGCATCTTCGTATACTTGCACATGAAGATGATGTTCAGCACCATCGACGTACCGTAGCAGACGATCGAGGCGATCGGGCCGCCGTGAATGTTCACCCCCGGCGTGCCGACCAGCACGTAATTCAGCAGAATCTTGAGCGCAACGCCGATCACCAGCGTATACATGGGGATGCGCTGCCGGTGGATCCCCTGCAGCACCGCGCTGGTCGCCTGCACCGTGGTGAAGAGCACGACCGTCAGCGCCGACACCTGCAGCAGTGAGGCAGCCACGTGAATCTCCTCGGCCGTGCGCGCGCCGGCGTAGAAGAAGTGGAAGATTGGCTCCGCCAGCACGCTCATGCCGATGGAGGCGGGCAGGCCGATCAGGAAGGCGAACCGCATGCCGGTGTTCGTCTCGTGCCGGATCGCCACGTGATCCTCCAGCGCCTTGGCCGCCGCGATGGCGGGCATCAGGCTCATCGAGATGGACAGGGCCAGGGCCGTGGGAATGTTGATCAGCCGGATCACCAGCCCGTAGAACAGGCCGTAGAGCGACTGGGCCTCCTCCTGCGCGAGGCCCGAGGACACCATGCGCCCCACCAGCATGATGGAATCCACAAACTGCGCCAGCGGCACGATGCACGAGCCGATGGTGATCGGCACCGCGATGCGCATCAGCTCACGGGTCTGCGCCCGCCAGCCGCGCTCCGGATCCCGCGAGAGCTGCTCATACTGCGCAAAACGCTTGCGCCGCATCAGATACAGCACGCACATATACCCCAGCGCCAGCGCCTCGACAATCGTGATGCCCAGCAGCGCCCCGGCGGCGCCCTCGGCCTGCGAACGGCGCGAGCCGAGATAGGCCAGCGGCAAGGACACCAGGACCTTGCCTCCCTGCTCGATCAGCTGGGAAACCGCCGTCGGCACCATGTCCTGCTGGCCCTGCATGAAGCCGCGGAAGGCAGACAGCACGCACACGACCGTGATGCAGGGCGCGATGGCCCAGAAGCCGCGCAGGGAGTCCGGCTGCTTCACCATGTCGTTGGCCAGCGTCCGGCTGAAAACCAGCATCACTATGGTGCAGACGCAGCCCACCGCCGCCAGCAGCGACAGCGCAGCCCGGAACGCCCCGCGCGCATTGCGGGGGTCGTCCTTCGCCAAGCTGTGGGCCACCATGCGGCTGACCGCCACCGGCAGACCGGCGGAGGAGATTGTCAGCAGCATGTTGTAGGTGGGATAGACGCCCTGATAGATGCCCATGCCCGTGTTGTCCAGCAGAAAGGCCAGCGGCACGTTGAACAGCATGCCGATCAGCTTGCACACGATGCCGGTCACGCCCAGGATCGTCATGCCGCCCAGGACAGATTTGGTGGATTTCGCCACGTGTTTTCCTCTTTTCATCAGGGGGGATAGGCGCTCACGCTTCAGAACTTCTGCCACAGCTTCGGATGCAGCAGCACCAGCATCGGGAACATCTCCAGACGGCCGGAGAGCATCAGCAGGCTGAGAATCACCTTTGCATACGGGCTGTAGCCCGAGAAGCTGCCTGCCGGACCCACGGCGCCCAGGCCCGGTCCGACATTGCTGACGCAGGTCAGCGCGGCGGTCAGGTTTGTCTCCAGATCGAAGTGGCCGTCCAGCGACACCAGGAAGGCGCCGAACAGCACCAGCAGCATATACACGACCGAAAAGGTCACGATCTGATAGACCGCGTCCTCCTCCAGGCCGCGGCCGTCCATGCGGATCTTCTGCACATTGCGGGGCTGGAAGGTGTGCCGGACCTCGCGGCGGGCCGCCTTGAGCAGGATGATGATGCGCATCACCTTCATGCCGCCGCCGGTGGAGGAAACACAGCCGCCGATAAACATCAGCAGCACAATGATCATTTTCGCCGCGGCCGGCCACAGGTTGTAGTCCGCGATGGCATAGCCCGTGGTGGAGATCACTGTGGCCACATTGAAGCTGGCATAGCGCAGCGCGGCCCCAAAGCTGTGGTAAACCGGCAGAATCAGCACCGCCAGGATCAG
Organism: uncultured Clostridia bacterium; assembly: GCA_946538975.1. Classification (GTDB taxonomy): domain Bacteria; phylum Bacillota; class Clostridia; order Christensenellales; family Aristaeellaceae; genus RUG11272. Next base: position 13,854 of record CAMNHF010000032.1, read on the forward strand.
CATGGCCGCCGCCACAATACAGAGGAACCATTTGATCTCTTCGTTCCGGACAACGCTCTTCCAGTCGCCCAGCAGCATCCGGTAATACAGGCCGAAGTTCACCGCAAACAGGAGCATGAACACCGTGATGACGACCTCAACTGCCAGCGAATTGAACGCGCCGACGCTGCTTCCGTAATTGCTGAAGCCGCCTGTACCGGCCGTTCCCATGGCGTGAACCGCCGCGTCATAGGGCGACAGGCCGCAGATCATCAGCGCGGCAATCATCACCACGGTCAGCGCGGCATAGATCAGATAGAGCACCTTCGCGGAATCGCCCATCTTCGGCAGCAGCTTGCTGAGCGTAGGGCCTGGGCTTTCGGCGCGCACCAGATGGGCCGTGCGCCCCGTCAGCTTCGGCAGCAGGGCCAGGGTCAGCACCAGCACGCCCATGCCGCCGATCCAGTGGGTGAAGGAGCGCCAGAAGATGACGCCGTGCAGCGGCCGCTCGAAATCCGTCAGCACGCTGGCGCCCGTCGTGGTGAAGCCGGAGACCGACTCGAACACCGCGTCCACGAAGGTCGGCAGCAGGTGGGAAAAGTAGAAGGGCAGGCCGCCGAAAACGCTCATCATGATCCAGCCCAGCCCGACCACCGCGAAGCCGTCCTTCGCGTGGAGGTTCTGCGCGGTGTTGCCCCGGGGCAGCAGATGCATCGGCAGCCCGAAGGCCAGCATCAGCAGGATGGACCAGACGATCGCCGGCGCATCCTCCGGATCCCGGTAGATGAGGGCAATGAGCAGCGAGGGAACCATGCAGGCCGCCTCGATCAGCAGCAGCGCGCCCAGCAAACGGATCACAAGCTTTTTGTTCATTTGCTGATAACCTCGTTCAGATCGCTGATGCCGCTCTCGCAGGCCATGATGATCACCCGGTCGCCGACCTCGATGTGGTCATTGCCGCCGGGGACGATGACCTTGCCGCGGCGGGCGATGACGGCCACGAGGGTGTTCGGCCGCATCCGCAGATCGCGCAGCGGAATCCCCACGCACGGCGCGGAGGGCTGCACCTCGAACTCCATCGCCTCCGCCTTGCCGCCCAGCAGCTGGTAGAGCTTTGCGACCTTCGTGCCGGCACCGCCGATCTCCGCGCGCACGTGGCGCAGGATCGTCGAGGAGGTGATCAGCCGGGGCGAAACCACGCTGTCCAGGCCCATGGAGGCGATGATGTCCGCGTAATTGTCGCGGTTGTTCTTCACGATCACCTTGGGCACGCCCTGCCGCACCGCGTAGATGCCTGTCATCAGGTTCTCCTCGTCGCGGTCTGTCAGGCAGATCATGGCGTCCATGTCGCGCAGGCCCTCCTGCTCCAGCAGCTCCTGGCTGGTGCCGTCGCCGCAGAGCACGTTGACGTGGGGCAGCTCCTCGGAGAGCCGCGCGGCCTTCTTCTCGTCCAGCTCGATCATGGTCACGCTGATGCCCATCGGCACGACGAACTTGGCCAGATAGTAGGAGATCCTTCCACCGCCCAGAATCATCAGATGACGGACGCGCAGCGAGCCCTTGCCGAGAAAGCGGAAGAACTTGGTGATCATCATCATTTCGGCGGTCACATAGACGCGGTCGCCGGGGCGCAGGATGAAATCGCCCGTGGGGATGATGACCTTCCCCTCCCGCTCCACCGCGGCGTACAGCACGCGCGGCATGGAGGGATACTTGGCCGGCAGGGCGTGCAGCGGGACGCCGACGACGGCATCGTTCTCCTGCGCGCGGAATTCGACCATTTCAATCTGGCCCTTGGCGAAGGTCTCCACGTTGCTCGCGAAGGGGAAGCGAAGCAGCTGGCTGATTTCCAGGGCCGTGGTACGCTCCGGGTTGACCGCGACGTCGATGTCCAGCTCCCGCTGCAGCAGGGCCAGGCTCTCGTTGTACTGCGGGTCGCGGATGCGGGCGATGGCGAATTTCGCGCCCAGCCGCTTGCCGATCAGGCAGCAGAGCATATTAATCTCGTCATCCGCCGTGGCGGCGATCAGGATGTCCGCCCGGTCCACCGCCGCGTCGATCAGCGTCTGGGCATTGGCGCCGTTGCCGTGCACGCAAAGCACATCCAGCGTATCCTCACAGCGCCGCAGCACATCCTCGTCGCTGTCGATCACCGTCACCTCGTGCTCTTCGCGGGTGAGATACTCCGCCACGGTGCGCCCGACCTTCCCGGCCCCGACCAGCATAATCCGCACAAGTCATTCCTCCCTCGTGTCACAGCGGACATTCTACCACTTTCAGGCGAAATTGGCAATCATCCGAGAAAAATCAACCGCGCGCATCCCCCTTGCCATCCCGGGCGGAATCTGCTATCATGCGGAGGAAATCATACACAGGAGGCAGCATGCAACCAGTCAACCGGAAAACCAAGAAGACGCATCCGCACCTGTACCGCGTGCTGATCCCCGCGCTGCTGGCGGTGCTGATCGCCGCGCTGGCGCTGTGGCAGCATCTGCGCACCGGCCAGGCCCCCGTGGTGGAGCGGGCGCCGGACACCTCCGGTCTGCTCCGGCAGGCGGCCGAGGAAGACATCAGCGGGCTTTCCGTCAGCCTGCGGGACGGCGGCTCCTGGACGGCTGAGCGGCTGGAGGACGGCCGGCTGCGGATCGCCGCGGAGGATAACGACGAGGCCTTCGTCACCGGCAGCGCCCTGGCCGGGCGGATCATGTCCGCAGCGGCAGCCGTCAGCTATTCGGCGGTGCTGAGCGAGGATCCCGCCGCCTATGCGGAGCATCTTTCAGACTTTGGTCTGCAGCCGCCCGCCGCGGACATCACAATCCGCTACACGGACGGCACCGGGCTCCGTTTCCTGCTGGGCGACCGCGTCCGGCTGGCGGAGGACAGCTTCTACTATATGATGGAGCCCGACGGCAGCAGGCTGCTGGCCATGGACACGCTGACCGCCGAGGATCTGCTGACGGAGCGCCGCCTGCTCCACGAAATCGTGCAGCCGGTCATCCACAAGGCGCGGATTGACCGCATCACGCTGCGCAAGCCGAACGCCCTCCTCGCGTGGCAGCTGGAGGGGACCATCACAGACGGCGACGCCGCGGACCGCTGGCTGCTGCTCTCCCCGGTGCGCTACCCGGCGGACGGCGAGGCCGTGGAAACCCTGCGGGAGACACTGGCCAACTTCCGCCTCGGCGCCTATGTCTGCGCGGCGACAGCGGAAAACCTGACCGCGTACGGCTTCGACGCGCCGCGCATGGTCATCACGCTGCACATGGCCGCCGGATCCATCCTTGAGGCGGACGAGAACGGCGCAGCCGCGGCCGCAGCCTATCCGGAGACGGAGGTCACCCTCACCGTGGGCGGGGCGAAAAACGAGTTGCTCAATTACATTCTCTATGACGGCTGCATCTACACCAGCAGTCATTTCATCCTGCAGGCCGTGCTGGACTGCGATCCGCTGCGCACGGCGACCCGCTACCCCGTACTGACCTCGCTGAGCAACCTCCGCCGGCTGACCATCCGCGGCAGTGACGGAACCGAGCGCGTCTACGAGGTATCCCGTACGGAGCAGCTCGACGAGGATCAGCAGCCGGTCACGGATGCCGCCGGCCAGCCTGTCCTGGCGGAGAGCGTCACGCTCAACGGCCAGCCCCTGTCCTGGGACGCCTTTGAGACAGCCTATGGCCAGCTGCTGCTGGTCACGGTCAGCGGTGCCCTGCCGGAGGATTACGACGCTCCGACGGAGCCGCACACGGTTTTCACCTTCGACACGGTCAGCGGCACGCAGCACACCCTGGCGCTGGCGCCCTTCGACGCAATGCATGACACCGTCATCGTGGACGGCTGCGCGCTGTTCTATCTGATCCGGGACGGATTGCAATTCCGACCGGAGTCTGCATTCTGAATAAATGAGACTTCCGTCCGTACGCGCTGATGAATGTGCGTACAGACGGAAGTCTTTTTTGATTCGGCACAGCTTATCTGCGGCCGGCCTTTTTCATGTAGTCCTGCTTGATCCGCTCCAGCCGCGCCTGGTCTTCCTTGCGCTTGCGGGCGGTCTCCTCCTGGATGCGCTTCGCATCGTCCACGCCGGTCATGATGGACTGCCAGGTCTGCTCCAGCGTCTCCACCTTGACGGAGCTGCCCGCGGCCAGGCTGGCGGTCATGCGGGCCTGCTCGGTGGCGTTGCGCGCGTTCTTGATGAGCAGCTCGTTCGTGCGCTCATCCAGCGTGCTGATAGCGCGGGCCTGAATGCGCTGGCGCTTGAGCATGATCGCCTGCGCCAGCGACTGCTTGAAGACCGGCAGGGTGATGACGAAGGCGGAGTTGATCTTGCGCACCAGGTTCAGGTTGCTGATCTCCATCGTCTTCAGCATGGGCACGGACTGCAGGGCAATCAGCTCCGCGGTGCGCAGATCCTGCACGCGCTGCTGCAGCAGCTGCAGGGCCTGCTCCAGGGTCTGGATCTCGAAGATGATGCTCTGATCGCCGGTCTGCTGCATGTCGCGCTTGCGCTGCTCCAGGTATTCGGAGATCTCCTGGCAGCCGCGCTCGCCTGCGACGATGTACTTGACCAGCTGGTGATAGCAGGCGACGTTGGCCTCGAACATCTGCGCCAGCTTTGCGTTGGAATCGGTGATCTCCACCTCATAGGAGCGCAGCTGCTCATAGATCTTGTCCACCTCATCGCCCATGGTGGTGTACTTGGAGAGCACCTGCTCCAGCTTCCTGCGCGCGCCGGCCGGGAAGAACCGCTCGATGCCGGAGACACCGCCGCGGAGCTCGTCGATATCGAACTGCGCCATGATCTTGCCCAGCTGCTGGAACATCTTGCCGCTCTCGTCGATCTGGGACATCGTCATGCTCTGCAGCACCGCGTCCGATGCGCGCGAAATCTCCTCCGCGCAGGACGCGCCAAAGGTGACGATGCTGCCCATGTCGCCGACGTCGATCTGGGCGGTCAGCGCCTCGATCTCCGGGGAGTGCGCCAGCTCATCCGCAACGCGCGCCCGATCCGCCTGAATGTCATAGGGCTGCGGCTCCGCCGGCGAATTCGTGCCGGGAACCTGCAGCTGCAAGCCGGTTTCGTTGGTCTGCGTGGGTTTCAGATTGACTGCCATGCTCAATGTCCTCCAAACAGTTTGTTCCACAGGCCCTGGCCGATCTGGCTCAGATCCGGCAGGGTGACATGGTACTGATACTTGCCGAGCACATGCTCCACGGGCCCGATGCCCTCCAGGTACTGTTCCACCGTCTGATAACCGGACGGCACGCACAGCAGCACGTCGAAGCCGCACAGGCTGAGGAAGGTGAAGAGGATCGCGTCCTCCAGGGTGTTGCCATCCTTGCCCGGGTTGAAGCAGATGATCTTCGGATTGTTCCGGGTGAAGTCAAAGGCGTGCATCAGGTGCAGAATCTCCTCGCTGAGGCTCAGCGCAACGGCCACGCAGGTGTAGACCCGGCCGTTCTGGTGCATGCCGCGGATCATCTCCTTGGAAATCATCAGCTGCAGCTTGCTGAGAATATGCTGCTGCATGTCCTCCCGCAGGAAGCCGTAGGGATACTGCCTGTCCGCGCGCAGCTTCTCCACCAGCAGCTGTTTGTCGCGGACCACCCGCTGGGCCAGCTTGATCATGCCGTCGCAGGAGCCGCTCTTCAGCATCGGCGGGTTGGAGACGAGGAGGGTCTGATCCGTGTCGGCCATCTCCCGGAGCAGCTGCCAGAGCTTCTTCGGCTGTTCCGGCATGCCGCTGAACTTCGCGAACAGCACCGGCATCACCGCGTGATCCTCCCCCGCACGGAAGCCGGGACGGTAGCGCAGCTCCTCCTTCCAGAGCTGGCCCACCTCGTCGAAGGTCGTCCGCAGAATGATGACCTCCGCCTGCTTGTACTGCTGAAGCCGGTGCAGGCCAGCCTCCCCCTGCAGCATCCTGTGAATCTCGTCCTCCGCATGGGAGGCGACCGTCTGCACCTGCAGCGTGCCGTCATTGACCGGGAAGGGGGTTTCCGGCAGTGAGCTCTTCCGCTTGAGTTCCAGCAGCTCCGGCGCATTGACCAGGCAGGGCTTCGTCAGATCCGGCGCCAGGATCAGCACGTCCACCGGCAGACCGGCCAGGAAGCGCAGATACCAGGCCTCCTTCGCGTCGCGGCAGGCGCCCATGTGAACCACACAGGGCATGCTGTCCGTCGTCCAGCCGTCGAAGAGATGATCCTTCTCCATCTGGCGGTTCAGGTAGCACAGGATGGACACCGCCACCGTGGTCAGCTTGCCCAGCTCCGTCTCCTGCTCCGCGCAGGCCGTCATCGTGTGAATGAAGCTGCGCTCCATCTCGCGCTGAAGCTCCTGCGGCTGGCGGGCAGGCAGCGCGACCTGCGCCAGATCGACGATCATGTCCGCGGCGTCCCGATAGGAGGCGCGGCGGCGGATGCGTCCCGTCTCCTCGCCGGTCGGCGCGCCAAGGCTCTGATTGATGATAATCAGCCTGCGCCCGGTCTTTTTGATTTCCTCCGCGAAGGCCATCAGGTCCCGCTGGTAGGTCATCGGATCATCGACGCCGCTGAGCCGGATGAACGCGTTGCAGAACGCGCTGCCATCCAGCCCCCGGTCAGCCAGCGGCCGGGCGATCACATGCCAGTCCGCGTCGGTCATCCAGACATTGGTTCTGGCCTCGCGCCGGGGCGGCGTGAAGTGGCTCTCCAGCACCGCGCTGTCGGGCCGCTGCGAGGGGATGTTCCGCGTGGGCTCCCAGCCCAGGCCGCGCACGCCATACTGCCGCTGGGGCTCTGCGGGGGCGGGCGTGTTCACCGGCGGGGTTCCCGGCTTTTTGCCAAGGCCCCGTACGCCTCCGGGGATCGTCAGCTGCGGCCGGTTCGTCGGCGGCACAGCCGCGGGGACGCTCTCCGTGCGGGTGGCCGCCTGTCCGCCGGGAATCGGCGCCTGCTGGGGCACGGGCTGCGCGCCCGGGATCGAGTGAATGCTTTCCGCCCGGGTGGCCGCTTTGGCCGACTGCCCGCCCGGTACCAGGGGCACCGGCGGCCTGGGCGCGGCCGTCTGCTGCTTCGGCTTGCCGGCGCCGGCGTAATTCATCGGTGCGGGCCGCGCATTCGGCTGCTGCTTCGGCGAGGCAGGCCGCGGCGCTTCCGGGGTCTTCTGCAGGAGGCTGTCCCAGCGGAAGCCCGGCGGGAAGGGCTGGCCGGTGATCGGCAGCTGCGCAACCTCGTATTTCAGCGGCTTCTCCTCCGTCTGCAGGATCAGCACATCCGCGCCCATCCGCCTCATCATCCGCAGGAAAAGCAGCTCCTGCTCCCCCGGCGCGCCCGCGAAGAAGATCTTCGGCGCCTCCTGTCCCTTCAGCGAGCGGATCACGCCGCGCATCGGGAAGCGCAGCCAGCACAGCATCTTGGTGAGCGCATTCTGGATGATGCTCTCCTGCTTGCCCGCACGGCGCAGCTCAGAGGCAATCTGCTCCAGTCCCGCCGCACAGTCATCAACCGCCTGGCCGTTCAGCTCTGTCAGCCATTGATCCAGGGTGTCGCGATCCACCGGCAGGCGGCTGATCTCGCGGCGGAATTCATCCAGCTGCGCCTGGTCCGGATTCGGTATGCGCCCGTCGAAGATGCCCTGCACGGCGTCGGCTTCCGCAAGATAACGGCGCAGAAAATTCTCCCCCGCCATGCCGCCCAGCGCGGTCATCCGGCTCAGGTAGCCTTCCGGCCGGGGCCGCCGGGCATAGGGCAGGAACACGTCGTCCGCCCGGTTGATCGAAAGCTGCTCCATCATCTCACCCCTTCCGCGTTCGGGCCATCAGAACCGTCTGCCATAGACCGGCCGGGACGGATGCAGGCGGCGCCGGTTCATCGCAAAGCCCAGCGCTGCGCCAGTCGCGCCGCCGAGAATGTGGCTCAGGTGGGAGATATTGTCCACCGCGGTCACCATGTCGTAGATCTGCTGGCCGAGGTACAGCGCCGCCACCATCAGAAAGGTCAGCGGGATCGTGTGCTCCTCAAAGCCGGTGATGGAGGAAAGCAGGATGAAGGCAAACACCACGCCGCTGGCGCCCAGCATGGCAATGCGCGGGAAAAGGATGAAATGCGAGATGCCCGTCACCAATGCCGTCGTCACAATCACGATGACCATGTTCTGCGTGCCGTACTTTTCCTCCAGCATGGGCCCGAGGATCAGCAGGTACATCATGTTCCCGATCATGTGATCCCAGCCCGCGTGGCCGAAGATGTGGCCCACGAAGCGCAGCCAGGTCAGCGGATTCAGCAGCGAAGAGCGGTACACGGAGAAGAGCACTTCGTTGCTTCGCCCGCCCGTCGCCAGATCCAGCAGCTGCACCGCAAAGCAGATGAGCGCGAACGTGATGGTCACACGCGCGTTGTAGGTGATCCGAAAGCCCCGTTTCATCCTGCCCCTCCGAAAATCGCCGCGCATCGCCCGCGGGCAAGCTTCATCCTGCCTCGGCCGGCGGTGCGCGGCGCATACAGCTGATTCAGTTTACACGTTCACGCCATAGCTCTTGCACAGGGCGTACAGGCCGCCCGCGTAGCCGGAGCCGACGGCGCTGAACTTCCAGGAGGAGCCTTCGCGGTACAGCTCGCAGAAGACCAGGCCGGTCTCCACGGAGAAGTCCTCGCCCAGATTGTAGCGGAGCTGCTCGACGCCTTCCATGTCGTCGTCGCTGGTGCGCTTGGCCAGGCGGACGTAGGCATTGCTGACCTGGCCGAAGTTCTGGCGGCGCTCCTCCGCCTCATAGATCGTGACGGTGATGGCGATCTTCTGCACATCCGCGGGGATCTTGCTGAAGTCGATCAGCAGCACCTCGTCGTCGCCGGAGCTGCCGCCGCTGCGGCTGTCGCCGGTGTGCTGCACGCCGCCGTCCTGGCTCGACAGATTGCCGTAGAAGATGAAGTCCTCATCGCGGCGGACGCGGCCGTTGGCGCCCAGCATGAAGGCGGAGGCATCCAGGTCGAAGTCCGCGCTGCCGCTGTAGCGGTTGGTGTCCCAGCCCAGACCGATCAGCACGCGGGTCAGGCCCTTGTCCAGACTGATTTTCTGTCCCTTGCTCAGATTCACTGCCATGGTTGTTTCTCCTTTCGATTACGATTCTGCGGGTATCTCAGCGGTACAGTGCCAGCAGGGCATCCAGGCGGCTGGCGTTCGCCACGCCCTGGCCCACGGCGCTGAACTTCCACTCGCCGCCCATGCGGTAGATCTCACCGACGACGACGCCCGTCATGCCGCTGTAGTCATCCGTCAGGTTGTAGCGGCAGAGCTCCTTGTTGTTGGCGGTGTCCACAATGCGGATGAAGGCGTTGCGGATCATGCCGAAGTGCTGATGCCGCACGTTCGCGTCGTAGATGTTGACGACGAAGACCAGCTTCTGCACGCTGGCGGGCAGCCGGGCCAGATCGACCATGACCTGCTCGTCATCGCCCTCGCCGGCGCCGGTCAGGTTGTCGCCCTGGTGGACGATGGCGCCGCTGGCATGGCGCAGATTGCCGAAGTACACGAGGCAGTCGTTCACGCTGCGGCTGACGAGCTTGCCGTCAGCGCCGCAGAGGATCACGGACGCGTCGCAGTCGATGTCCGCCTTCGCGCCGCCGAACAGGCTGCTCAGGAAGCCGCGCTGCACCTCGTCCCAGCCCAGACCGACCATCAGCCGGCTGAGGCGGTCGCCTTCTTTGACAAGGCTGATCTTTTGTCCCTTGACAAGATTCACTGGCATGATTTCGTCCTCCTTCTGCTCAGAATCAGCGGCCGGGCCCGCACCGCGGGATGCAGGCCCGGCGGTGCATTACTTTTCCTGCTTTTCAGGCCGCAGGACAGCCTTGAAGATCGTGCTGACGACAATCACCATGAAGGCGATGACTGCGCAGACCAGCCAGGTGGTGGAGATCAGCGGGTGCACGTGCAGCACCTCGCCGCCGACGGTGACGAACACGAAGGTGGCCAGCAGGATGCCGCCCATGACCAGCAGGAAGTTCCTGTTGCGGCCCAGGTGCTCGAACACGTTCACATGATCCGTGCGGGCGTTGAAGCCGTTGAAGGTGATGGCCATCATGAAGGTGGCGAACACCGCGGAGTTCAGCACAACGGTCAGCGGATTGATGTCCGGATAGTTGGCGGCCGTCACGCCGATCAGGTTCTGCACGGCAGGCACAAAGCGGATGCACAGGCAGGCCGCGGTGATGTACAGGGCGCTGATGATGACGCGGATCAGCATGGACTTGGAGACAATGGAGGCATCGCGCGGGATCGGCTTCTCCTTCATGTACTCCTTCAGCGCGGGCTCGCTGCCGAAGGCGATGGCGGCCAGCGTATCCATGGCCAGGTTGATCAGCAGCAGCTGCACAACGGTCAGGATTTCATTCTCGCCGAAGAACGGGGCCAGGAAGCAGGTCAGCACGGCGGCCACGTTGACGGTCAGCTGGAAGATCAGGAACTTGCGGATGGACTTGAACATCGTGCGGCCATACAGGATGGCCTTGTCGATGGAGGTGAAGTTGTCGTCCAGGATCGTGATGTCGCCGGCTTCCTTCGCCACCTCGGTGCCGGAGCCCATGGCAAAGCCGACGTCGGCCTTCTTCAGGGCGGGCGAATCGTTCACGCCGTCGCCGGTCATGCCGACCACCAGGTTCAGCTCCTGAGCGATGCGCACCAGGCGGCTCTTGTC
>CAMNHF010000033.1 GCA_946538975.1 uncultured Clostridia bacterium
TTCAGGTGGTCCTCCGTGATGTTCAGCAGGGCCGCCGCCCGCGGACGGAAGGTGTCGATGGTCTCCATCTGGAAGGAGGAGCACTCGCAGGCGAACGCGTCGTCCGGCCCGGCCTCCATGACCGCCTGAGAGAAGGGATAGCCGATATTGCCCACCGCGTGGGCCGGCCAGCCCGCCGCGCGGAACATCTCATACAGCAGCGTCGTCGTCGTGGTCTTGCCGTTGGTGCCGGTAATGGCGGCAAGGCGGCCGGTGCAGCACTGCGCGGCCAGCTCCAGCTCGCCGATCACATAGATGCCCATCGCCTTCGCCTCGCGGATCACCGGAGCCTCCAGCGGCACGCCGGGACTGACAACCAGCACATCCTGCCCTTCCAGCAGCTTCTCCCCCTCACGGCCGACGGCCCAGCTCACCGGCCAGTCCGCCAGGGCGCGCGCCGCCTCCGGCAGCTTTTCCCTGGCCTTGCTGTCGTTCACCGTGACCAGGGCGCCATGCTTTGTCAGCAGCTGCGCCGCCGCAATGCCGCTGCGCGCCAGACCGACCACCAGAATCTTCTTCCCGCGATACTCCATGCAAACACCGTCTTTCCCCGGAATGATAACGCTTTTTTTGCCAGCGTGCAACCTTTTTCTGTGTTTTTCTGCTATTTTAGCCGATCAGCCGGGCCGCCTCGGAGAGCACCGCGATGAGCGTGCCCACGGCGGTCACCGTCAGGTACATCGCCACAATCTGCGTCTCGCTGTAGCCGCACAGCTCAAAGTGGTGGTGGATCGGCGACATCCGGAAGATGCGCCGTCCCTCGCCGTAGAGCTTCTTGGTCAGCTTGAAGTAGCCCACCTGCAGCATCACGCTGACGGAGGACATCACCATCGGGAAGCTGATCAGGAGCAGCAGCAGCGGCTGGCGCAGCAGCATGGCCATGCCCACCGTCGCGCCGCCGATCAGCATGGAGCCGGTGTCCCCCATGAACACCTTCGCCGGAAAGCGGTTGAAGCGCAGGAAGCCAAGGGCCGCGCCCGCCATCGCCAGCGCGAAGGATGCGATGTTCAGCTGCATCTCCGCCGCGCCGCCGGCCGCGATCGCCGCCAGCACAGCCAGCGCCGCCCAGCCGCAGTCCCCCGCCGAGGAGACCGTGGAGAGCAGGCCGTCCAGACCGTCCTGCAGATTGGCGCTGTTGATCATGAAGATCACCACGAGCGTCATCACCGGGATGTACCACCAGCCCAGGTTCCACTCCAGCGCGGTAAAGGGCACGCGGATGGCCGGGCCGATCTGCGGATGAAAATAGCAGTACACGGAAAAGCCCGCCGCGACAAACACCTGTCCGGCGATCTTCTGCCAGGGCGTCAGGCCCTCGTGGCGCTTCTTCCAGACCTTCACGAAGTCATCGGCAAAGCCGACGGCCATCGAGAGGAAGGACACCAGCAGCAGCGCCAGCGTGGCGTCCCAGCCGCCCTGCCAGGGGCCTGCGTGCGTGACAAGCGCGGTCACCAGCACCGCCGCGGCCATCATCAGGCCGCCCATGACCGGCGTGCCTTCCTTGTTCTTATGGGTCTGCGGGCCCAGGTTGTAAATGGCCTGCCCGAATTTCAGCTTGTGCAGCAGCGGAATCACCCGCGGCCCCATCACCAGCACCAGCAGCAGCGGCAGCACCACCGCAATTCCCCAGCGCAGCATCAGCGGCATTGTCTCTCTCTCCAATCCTCATGTTTTCCCGATGAACCGCAGAAAGAGTGAAGCGTCCGCCTCACTCTTTTCCGGTCCCCATCTCCTCCAGCAGCTCCTGCACGACCTTCTTCTCGTCGAAGGGGTGGCGTACGCCCTGGATCTCCTGATAGGTCTCATGGCCCTTGCCGCACAGCACGATCACGTCGCCCTCCGCGCCCATGCTCATGGCAAAGCGGATGGCCTCCCGGCGGTTCTCGATGACCCGATAGGGCTTGCCGGTGGGGCGGATGCCCTCCTCGATGGCGGAAAGAATCTCCATCGGATGCTCCGAGCGCGGGTTGTCGCTGGTCAGCACGCAGAAGTCGGCCAGTTCCCCGCCGATGCGGCCCATGATCGGGCGCTTCGTCTCGTCCCGGTCACCGCCGCAGCCGAACAGGGCGATCACGCGGCCCTGGGCAAATTCCCGCACCGTGGTCAGGATGTTCTGCAGGGCGTCCGGCGAGTGGCTGTAGTCGAGAATCACGCGGTAGGGCGTGCCGGTGTGGAGCATCTCCACACGGCCGGGTACGGATTCCACGCTCTCCAGCCCCTCGGCCACCACCGCCGGCTGCACCCCCAGGATCAGGGCGCAGGCCGCCGCCGCCAGCGCGTTGTAGACGTTGAAGGTGCCGGCCATTTTCAGGCGCACCGGCATCGCGGTCTCCCCGTGCAGGTAGATGGAGAAGCTGACGCCCTCCTCGTGGCGGCTGATGTCCCGGGCGTACAGGTCGGCATTGTTGCAGATGCCGAAGGTGATCTTCGGCACGGTCAGATCCCGCAGGATGTCCGCGGTGGTGCCGTCGTCCGCGTTCAGGGCAGCCTCCTTCACGAGGCCCTCGGTGAAGAAGCGCTTCTTCGTCTCGAAATAGCGCTCCATCGTGCCAAAATAGTCCAGGTGGTCCTGGCTCAGGTTCGTATAGCAGCCCACATCGAAGACCATGCCGTCCAGCCGCTTCATGTCGATGGCGTGCGCGGAGACCTCCATCACCACGACCTCCACGCCCTCATCGGCCATCAGCCGCAGCGTGTGCTGCAATTCGAGGGGATCCGGCGTGGTCAGGTGGCTCTCGATGCGGCGCTGACCGACCATGTTGCCCGTGGTGCCGATCAGGCCGCACTTGAAGCCGGCCTTCTCCAGAATCGCCTTGAGCATGTAGCTGGTGGTGGTCTTGCCCTTGGTGCCGGTGATGCCCGCCAGCTTCAGCCGGCGGGACGGCCAGCCGTTGAAGGCCGCCGCCATGTAGCTGAGCGCGCCGCGCACATTGCTGACCAGCACCTGGGTCACCGGCCGCACACTCTCGTCATCCAGATAGTGATCCACCACCAGGGCCGTGCAGCCGCTGCGCACCGCCTCGGGCGCGAACTGATGCGCGTCCACCCGGGTGCCGGGTATGCAGAAAAAGAGTCCGTTCTCTGTCCGCTCGCGGCTGCGGATGGTCAGCGCGCCGATCTCCGTGTTCACGTCGCCCCGCGTCCCGAGCAGATACGGCATATCCTGCAGCATCTCTGACAGTTTCATTTGAATTGCCCCCCGCCGTCTCTGCGGCTCTCTCACCACGCCGAAGCCGCGGTGTCCCTGTTTCGCTGCAGCACGGCGCCGTCCGGCACCGTCAGCCGCTGAATCTCCGCGTTCTGCGGATTCATCATGCCGATCTCCACCGCGTTGTAGCCCACGACGATGCCCGCGGTCTTTTCCTCCAGCTTCTGCTGCAGAACCGCCTTGGTGGACTCCAGCTCCTGAATGTGCGCGACCAGCTCCAGGTTCTGGGCAGCGGCCAGATTCGCCTGATACCGGGCGTTGATCCAGATGCCCATCAGCGCCGCAGCCAGCACCAGCAGCGCAATGAAAACCACCAGGCCGCGCGCCCCCTCGGCCGTGACCCACCGGCCCTCACGCCGCTGCTGGCGCTGCATCTCCTCGCGGAGACGGTCCATGCGGGTCGTGCGCACGGGCTGCACACCGCTGCGCACCGGGCGCATCCGGGCGTCCAGCTCCGGCAGGGGCACCGCCACCGAGATCCGCGCCGTGCGCAGATCCTGATCGCGCATCTGCGGCTGTGCCATGCCGCTGCGGCGGCGGACAGGCATCCCCGGCAGGTCTCCCATCATTCTGCCGCCACGGCTCTTCGCACGCCAGGCCTCCATGCGCTTTTCCTCCTCTTACTCACCGCTTCCGCGGCGGTCTGCTTCATCCTGAATATGGTCGATATCCTGCAGAATATCCGGCAGCTCCGCCAGGAAGGTCTCCATGTCGGCGCTGTCGCGGCGGGCCGCCACACGGATGTGGTCGCCCGCGCCGCTGATCTCCACGTCCTTTTCCTCGCCCAGCACCAGCTGCCGCAGCTTCAGCGGCAGCAGCACGCGGCCCTGCGCGTCGCATTCCTGCCCGCGGTAGGAGTAGGCGTCGAACCGCTCCAGGAAGCGCACCAGGCTGGAGTGACGGCTGCGCAGCCGCTCATAGCTCTCCCGCAGGCGCACCCAGCCGATCGCGCTGTACAGGGCAATCGACTTGAAATCCGTCGACGGCGCGATGCAGAAGGCCGGGCCCAGCGAATCCCGGAATTCCGACGGGACGACCATGCGCCCCTTGCTGTCCAGGCTGTGCCGGGTGGATCCGGTGAGGTGATGCTCGTATTTGGCGAGCAGGAGGCGGTCCTCTTCGCTCAGCAGGGGTGCTGCGCCGGCCCCAGGCGTGCGTTTGTCTTCGCTGCTCAAACCGGCTCACCTCCCTCACTTGCTGGCATCCGAGGGTGACTCTCCCACTGAATCCCTCATTTTGACACTCAGATACCCTTCTGACCCACTCATTCTAACTTATCTGCAAAATTTACGCAAGGGGTGCGGACAGCCGTCCGGGCGGTCTTTTCGGCGCGATTTTTCATTTTTGTAACATTTAAAATGCCACAATATGGTCCCCGTTTCCCGTCTTTTGTGCGAACTTATGTTCTATTCGCCATATCTGGTGGCACAAAAAAACCACCCCCGGAGGAGGTGGGTGCTGTTTTTTACTCAGAAATTTTTTTGTTAAAAAAATTTAATAATTTGTCTCCCCGAGGCCGGACTCCGAACGCCAGTCGATCTCCTGCAGGCGGAAGCCGAGGCTGTCGCAGGAGGTGAGGCAGTACCGCACGCCGCCGTGCACGCCGCTGAAGCCCTCGCGGATGGCCTCCCCGTGCAGATGCCCGTACACCACGGCGGCCGTGCCCCAGCGGGAGAGCATCGCGGCGGGTTCGGTGTCCCGCCAGTAGCGCAGCAGCGGCGGATAATGGGTCATCGCCACCACAGGCCGGCCCTTCGCCAGCTCCGCCGCGCGCTGCAGGGACATCTCAAGCCGCAGCAGCTCCCGCCGGTAGATCTTCTCGTTCTCCGCGGAGAGCGGGTTCTCCGGCACCGGCAGCATCCAGCCCCGCGTGCCGCAGACCACCACGTCCCCCAGGTCCAGGGCGTCGTTCTGGATCGCGTCCATCCGCCACGGCCGGATCAGCTCCCGCAGCCGCTGAATGGAGGGCCACCAGTAATCGTGATTGCCCCGCAGCAGCACCTTCCGCCCAGGCAGGGCGCCGATGCTCTCCAGGTCCGGCAGGGCATTCTCCACCTGCATCGCCCAGGAGATGTCCCCCGGGATCAGCACCGTGTCCTCCTCGCGCACCCGCTGACGCCAGTCCTCGCTGATCCGGGCAAAATGATTGTCCCAATGGCTGCCGAAGCGGTTCATCGGCTTGTCCTCGCCGCCCGGCAGGTGCAGATCCGCGATGGCGTACAGCTTCATCATTTCACGCTTTCTCTGTCACAGTGCCGCGTCAGGTCTCCTCCGGCTCCTCGTCGGCCTCGTCAGCCTCGCGCTCCTCGTCCTCGCGGACGCTCTCGAGGCTCAGGGTCTGCGCCATCTGGCCGTATTCCTCGTCCATCTTCGTGTCCGGCAGAATCTCGTCCATGCTGGCCACCGAATCCATCTCGCCGATCGTGCTGGTGTCCATGGCGGCTTCCTTGTCGTCGCCGGAATCCTCGTCGCGGCCGTCGCGGTCTGTCTCCTCCTCGGTGTCATCCTCGGCATCGGCGCCGCGGGCCCGCGCCATCTCCCGATAGCACAGACTGCACACATCCCTGCCCGGCATCACCGGGTTCTCGTTGCAGATGGAGCAGAGCTCCACTTCCTCCACCACCGCGCTGCCCGTCATCTCCTGCGTGCAGACCTTGCAGTAGCGGCTGCCGTCGGTGATGTAATTCAGCTCGCACCGCGGGCACAGAACAAACCTCATCCAGTTTCCTCCTCGGCAGCCCAGGGGCTGCACGTGATTTCCGCAAAAAGCAGGGGCGCACCTCGCACGCGGGAGGTCACCTTCTCAGCCCGTGTCTTTTTACATGTTGCCATTATACTATGCTGTCTGTCTCTGTCAAGTGCCTGCGCGCAAAAAAGTCAGACCGCCGCCAGAAACATATTTGGGAAACGGATTTGCGAAATCGAAGCAGCCGCCGGCCATCCCCGTTTCTTCCAATAAAATGCGCCCGGCGGCGGGGATTTCCGCGTTCTTTTCGCAAACTGTTGGCATTTCCGGCAAAATCGTGTACAATCAGTCGTGAGAGAAAACCGATCAACCGATCAGGAGGTGTTACCATGCCGCTGACCATCCGGAATCAGCCTGTCGCCGCCGAGGGAACCTTCACCGATGTGCTCCGCCGCGCGGGGCTGGCCTCCCCGGAAGTGCTGGCCGTGAAGACCGGCAGCCGCGTGCGGGAGCTGAACGAATCCGCCGCCGGCGCCGAGGGCGAGCTCGTGCCGCTGACCCTGGCCGACGAGGAGGGCCGCCGGATCTATGAGCGGGGCCTGCGCTTTGTGATGCTGCTGGCCGTGCGCCGTCTCTGGCCCGGGCAGCAGGTGCGCGTGGAGCACTCCGCCAGCCAGGGCGTGGTGGTCCGCATGCCCGGCAGGGTCATCGGCAGTGCCTGTCTGCGCGCCCTGGACGCGGAGATGACGCGCATCTGCCGGGAAAACCTGCCCTTCGTGCAGGAAACCTGGACGCTGGAGCAGGCCCTCGCCTTCTTCGAGGCGGACGGCCAGGCGGACAAAACCGCCCTGCTGCACCTGCGCAGGAAGCAGGACATTCCCATGTACCGCTGCGGCGGCATGTGCGACTATTTCTATGGCGCAATGCCCGCCGCCACGGGACAGGTCGGCGTGTTCGACCTGATCCTGCTGGAGGACGGCTTCGTGCTGCAGAAGCCCGCCCCCGCCGATCCCACCCGGCCCGCGCCCTTTGTGCTGCAGAAGAAGCACCTGCGCATCTTCTCCCAGTCGGCGGCCTGGTGCAGCATCCTGGAGGTGCGCAATGTGGCCGATCTGGCTGCGCTGACCGCCTCCGGACGGCTGCGGGACTTCATCCGCGTGAACGAGGCCCTGCACGAGCAGGCCATCGGCGGCATCGCGCAGGAGATCGTCACGGCGGGCCGCCGGGTGGTGCTGGTCTCCGGGCCGTCCTCCAGCGGCAAGACCACCTTTGCGGGCCGGCTGGCCGTGCATATGCAGGTGGAGGGCTGCCACGCCCGCCGCATCAGCCTGGACGATTACTACCGCAACCGGGACGACATTCCCCGCGAGCCCGACGGCACCATCGACCTGGAGGCCATCGACACCCTGGACCTGCCCCTGCTGCAGGATCAGATTCGCGCCCTGCTGCGGGGCGAGGAGGTGCTGCTGCCGCACTTCTCCTTCAAGACCGGCCGTCGGGAGCCGGGCGGCACGCCCTTCCGGCTGGGGGCGCGGGAGGCCGTGATCTTCGAGGGCATCCACGCGCTGAACCCGCTGCTGACCGCAGAGCTGCCCTCCGGCGGCATCCACCGCGTCTATGTCAGCGCCCTGACCTGCCTGAACCTGGACGACCACAACCGCATCCGCACCACGGACGTGCGCCTGCTGCGCCGGATCGTGCGGGACATGCAGTTCCGCGGCACGCCGCCCCGGGACACCCTGGCCATGTGGGAGAGCGTGCGCCGCGGCGAGGACCGCTGGATCTTCCCCTATCAGGAGGAGGCGGACAGCATGTTCAACACCGCATTGCACTACGAGCTGCCGCTGCTGCGCCGCTACGCCTATGACCTGCTGTGCAGCGTGCCGGAGGACGACCCGGTGAGCCTGCTGGCCGGGCGGCTGCGCAAGATGCTGAACTATGTGCCGGAGGTGCCGGAGAGCATCCTGGACGAGGTGCCGCCGCTCTCCCTGCTGCGGGAGTTCATCGGCGGATGCACGCTGGAGAAATGACAACACGCCAACGGAGGCAAGCCAATGGTCAAACAGGTGGAGATCCTGCGGATTCGCGCCGCCCGCACCCTGCCGTACCTGACAGCCCGGATCGCCGCGGCCCGGGCGGCGGGGCGGCGGGTGCTGGTGATGGTGCCGGAGCAGTTCACCCTGCAGGCGGAATGGGAGCTGACAGAGGGCATGGGCTCCGAGGGCCTGCTGCAGGTGGATGTGTATTCGCCGGGCCGGCTCAGCCGCCTGATCCGGGAGAAGGCCGGCGGCAGCGCCCTCCAGCCGCTGGACAGCCTCGGCCGGAGCATGGTGCTCCGCCAGTCCCTGAGTCTCAAGCAGGAGGAGCTGGCCTTCTACGGCGCGTCGGCGGACATGCGCGGCCTGCCGGAGAAGTTCTCCGCCCTGATCGCCGACATGCAGCGGGCGGGCATGACGCCGCAGATGCTGGCGCAGCAGGCGGAGGAGGCGCGCAGCTCCGCGGGCCGGGCGCGGGAGAGCGACATCAGCCGGGTCTGGGCCTGCTATGAGGAGCACATCCGCGGCCGTTTCGCGGACGAGGCCGTCCAGCAGGCGGAAACCCTGCTGCGCGCGGCGGAGAGCGGTGTCTTCCAGGATGCCGCGCTGTTCGTGTGCGGCTTCGATGTGCTGCCGCTGCCCCAGTGCAAGCTGCTGGCGGAGGCGGCGTTGTACGCGGCGGAGCTGACCGTGGCGATCTGCGCCGGGGCGGACAGCGAGCCCGACGCGCCGGTCTTTCTGGCGCAGCGCAACACCGTGCGCCGCCTGCGGCAGGAGCTGGATCGGCGCGGCATCGGCTCCGCCGAAACCCTGCTGCCCGGGCCGGACGGCCGCGCCGCCTGCCTGCGCGCGCTGGAGGAGCGGCTCTTCGCGGTGAAGTCCCCCATCTTCACCGGCGACGGCAGCCCTCTGCGCATCCACATGGCGGCCAATCCCTGGGAGGAGGCGCTCTGGGCCGCGGCCCAGCTGCGCGCCTGGCATGAGGCCGGCATTCCCTGGGGCCGGATGGCGGTCGCCCTGGCCGAAACCGCCTCCCTGCCCGGCGTGATGTCGCAGACCCTGCGCGCGGCGGGCATCCCCTTCTATTCCATGGAGAAGCAGCCCGCTCGCCGGCACGGGCTCTGCCGCCTGCTGATCTCCGCCCTGCGGACCGTCTGCGGCGGCTATCAGCAGGAGGATGTGCTGGAGGTGCTCGCCAGCGGCTTCCTGCCGATGGACAGCCGGGATCTCATGAAGCTGGAGAACTACGCGCTGGAGCAGGGCATCCGCCGCCGCAAGTGGCTGAAGCCCTTCACCCGCGGCGAGCAGGCCGCCGAAATGGAGCCGCTCCGGCAGCAGCTCATCGCCATCCTGGAGAAGCTGCACGCCGCCCTTCGCCGCGCCCGCAGCGCCATGGACTCCGCCGGGGCGCTGTTTGCCTTCCTCGAAGACACGCAGGCCTACGAACAGCTGCGCCGCCGCGAGGAGGAGCTGCTGCAGCAGGGCATGATGGCGGAGGCCTCGCAGAACCGACAGATCTGGAAAACCCTGATGAACCTGCTGGATCAGTACTACACCCTGCTGGGCGATGAGCGGGCACGGATGTCCGAGATTGCGGATCTGACGGAGGCGGGCCTGGATGCGGTGGAGATCTCCGCCCTGCCGGCCTCGTCGGATCAGGTGATCGTCGGGCAGGCAGGCCATATGCTGCTCGGCCCCACGGACGCGCTGTGTCTGTGCGGCATGCAGGACGGCGCGGCCATCTCGAAGAAGAACAGCCTTATCACGGAGGAGGAGCGGGCCGCGCTCCACGGGGAGCTGGGCGCCCAGGTCGGCATCAGCGAGGCAGAGCAGAGCGCGATGCGGCGGGCGGACTTCTACCGCTGCGTCACCATTCCCAGCCGCTTCCTGTCCGTCAGCTGGTCCTGCGGCGATCTGAACGGCGAATCCCTGCGGCCCAGCGGGCTCATCAGCGACATGGAGCGCGTGGTGCCCGGCGCCCGGAAGAGCGGCGGCGCCGCCGGGGAGATGGGCGAGCCGCTGTCGCCCCAGCTGGCGCTGGAGGCCCTGGCGGTGCGCCTGCGGGGCTGCGCGGACGGCACCGAGGAGCTGCCGGACGGTCTCTGGCCGGAGGCGCTGCGCCGGCTCTGGCGCGATCCGCAGTGGCACGCCGCCGCCGCCCACATGCTGGCCGGCCTCCACGCCCAGGCGCCCGCGCCGCGGCTCTCCGCCGGGGAGGCCGTCTCCGCGATGCTGCGCAGCAAGATCAGCATCTCCCGGCTGGAAAAGTTCGCCGCCTGCCCCTACAGCCACTTTGTGCAGTACGGGCTGCGGCCGACGGAGCGGCGGGAGTTTATCTTCCAGCCCGATGAAAAGGGCAGCTTTTTCCACGCCGTGCTGGAGCGCTACACCCTGCTGGCGGCGGAGCGGCCTGCCTGGCCCAATCTGCCGGACGCGGAGATCGAGCAGATGATGGACGAGGCTGTCCGGGCGGAAACCGAGGGCTGGGAGGGCGGCCCGCTGACGGAGGACGCCATCGGCCGCGCCCAGGGCGAGGAGTACATCCGCACCGTCCGGCGGGCCGCGTGGGTGTTCACCCGCCACGCCCGCTCCTCCCATTTCGGCGCGGCAGCCCCGGAGGTGCGCTTCGGCGCCGACGGGAGCCTGCCCCCGCTGATGCTGGAGCTGGCGGACGGCCGCCGGATCGCGCTGGAGGGCAGCATCGACCGCATTGACCGCTGGCAGGACGAAGGCAGCCTCTACCTGCGGGTGATGGACTACAAGAGCTCCAGCCACACGCTGGACTTCGTGAGCATCCGCTACGGCCTTCAGCTGCAGCTGATGCTCTATCTGAAGGCGGCCTCCCAAGGCGCGGGGGCCCTGCCGGCCGGCGTGTTCTACTTCCACATTCACGATCCCCGCGTCGACACCCCCGACGATATCCGGGAGGCAGCCGAGCACGCAATCGCCACAAAGCTCCAGCTCAAGGGCATCGGCCTGGCGGACGTACGCGTGTGGGAGGCCATGGCCGGGGACGACAGCGAGATGCTGCCCCAGGTGACCAAGAAGGACGGCGGCTTCAAAGCCAACTCCTCCGTGCTGGAGCTGGAGGAGATGCGCGCGGCGATGGACTATGCCGCGCAGCAGGCCGCGGAGCTGGCCAGCCGCATCTTCGCCGGCGACATCGACATCCGCCCCGTGCAGATCGACGACACCGCCGAATGCGCCCGCTGCCGCTTCCACGCCCTGTGCGGCCGCGACCCCAGCCTTGCGGGCACGCTGACCCGTGATCTCTCCGACGCGGACAAGGAGGAGTGCCGCGCGGTCGTCACCGGGAAGGCCGCCGCGGACGGTGCGCAGCCAGAAGCAGTGACGGAAGCAGCGCTGCCAGTGGCTGGGAAATGATTCTTGACAGACCCCTGCCCGCCCTGTATAATTTGCAGCAGGTGAGGCTTGTGCCGGAGCTCTCCGGCTATAAAGGAGGGGCTGTTTTGAACATACGCCATACGCAGTCCATGGAGGACTATCTGGAAGCCATTCTGATGATTCAGCAGGAGCGCGGGCTGTGCCGTTCCGTCGACGTGGCGGCGCGGCTGGGGTTCACCAAGCCCAGCGTCAGCATCGCGATGAAGAACCTCGCCACGTCGGGCTATGTGAGCAAGGCCGGCGAGAACGGCCTGCAGCTGACGGAGAAGGGGCTGCGGATCGCGCAGGCCACGCTGGAGCGCCACCGCTTCCTGTGCGCCTTCTTCACCGACCTCGGCGTCGCGCCGGACGTGGCCGAACGGGACGCCTGCGGCATGGAGCACTCCATCAGCGAGGAGAGCTTCGAGAAATTCCGCGACTGGTATATAAAGCAGAACCGGCAATAAGAAAAGCTCTGCACCGCCACGGGCAGCGCAGAGCTTTTTCGTATGCACTTTTTCCGGCATTCCGCCTCAGGGATGGAAGGACTCGATGCCGCGCAGCAGCTCCAGCTCGCGAACGTCGCGGACCGTGGTGTACATCAGCCGCGTCATCACCACACCGGCCCGGTACCACAGGCAGACGAAGGGGCAGTCCTCGGCGAAGATCCGCTGAATCTCGTTCAGCTTGTCCTGATACTCGCGCTGGTTCATGCAGGCGCGCAGCTCGTTGCAGCGCTCGGTGATGGCGGTGGACTTGTAGCGGCCGTAGTTTCCGTCGTTGCCGCTGATGAGCAGATAGCCGGGATCCGGCACCGCGTCGATGGCGTAGCTGATCAGCGCCAGCTGGAAGGAGCCCGCCCGGAGCTTCTCCTGCATGCCCGCCATGGTCAGCGTCTGCACGTCCACGCTGATGCCGATCTGGGCCAGCTGGTCGCGGATCAGGTTGGCCGCGGCCACCCGCACGTTGTTGTCCGGCTCCTCATAGACGTAGAGCGTCAGCTTCAGCTCCACCAGCTCGTTTTCCCGCAGCCGGTCAAGCACGCCGTCGCTGTTGGAATCGCCCCAGCCGTCCTCCTCCAGCAGCTGCTTCGCGTAGTCGATATTGTGGATGAAGTGCTGGGCCAGGTTATCGTTGTACATCCAGGTGCCCGCGGGCATCGGCGTGTCCGTGCGCTCGACCATGCCCATGTAGACGCTGGTCGCCATGCGGTCGATGTCCAGCGCCGCACGGATGGCCTTGCGCACATTCACGCTGGCCAGCTTGCTGTTGGAGTGGTTCATCTGCAGCACGTCCAGCTGATTCGTGCGGTAATCCAGCGCGAGGGAGGTGGTGCCGCTCTTGTACAGGGCCGCCGAGATGGAACGGGTGAAGGCGGCATCCACCTGCGCGGTTTCATAGGCCTCCATCACGTGCTGGGGCGTATCGTGCATTGAGAAGGTGATGTGCTTGACCTGCGGCTGATTCTTCCACCAATGGGTGTTCGCCTCCAGGTAGATCTTCTGATTCTGCGGGTCGAACCGCTCGATCCGGTAGGGGCCGGAGCCCAGCGGATTGGCCAGGCCCACCTGATCCGCCGGCAGCACCGGGAAGGTCAGCGCGTAGAGCAGTCCCCAGCCGCGCCGTCCGGATTTCGGCTTGATGACCACGGTCTTCTCGTCCTTGGCGCGGATGCTGCTGATGAAGTAGTTCAGGTTCCGGTAATAGCCCCGGTCGGAGGTCACGTCGGTCTGCGCCCGGTCGAGAATCGCCTGCGCGGAGGCAACCACGTCGGCGGCGGTCACCGAGCTGCCGTCGGAGAACATCACATTGCTGCGCAGCGTGAAGGTCCAGGTCGTGCCGTTGCCGCTCTCCTCCACGCTCTCCACAAGGCAGGGCTCCGGCATGTAGTCGTCATTGATGAAGAACATGCCCTCCCAGACCAGCCGGTACACGCTGAGGATGTCCCGCTCCTGAGGGTTCAGCGGCTCCACCGCCACAGTCTTCGTGGACTGAATGGCCACGGACAGCGCGTCGTCCACATTGCCCGCCTCAGCGCGAGGCAGCGCGCACAGCAGCGTCAGCGCTGCCAGCAGGCACAGGATCCGGTGGATTGAAGCTGTTCCAGTAAATCTTGTCATAGACCGCATAGGCTTTGGTCACCCTCCCTGCGTAGACTTTGGTCGGTCCGTCGGGCAGCCGGTCCACGGACAGCGTCCGGCCGTCCTCCGAATACTCGCTGTTCTGCAGCCAGCGGGAAATCGTCCCCTGCCCCGCGTGGTACGCGCTGCACACGCTGACCGGATCGCCGCCGAACATCCGGCTGAGATAGCCCAGATACCAGCAGCCGAAGCGGATGTTCGTCTCCGGATCCCACAGATGATAGAAGGTATAGTTCCGCTCGTTCAGGCGGTCCGCGATCCAGGAGCCCGTGTCCTCCATCACCTGCATCAGCCCCCGCGCGCCGACGTTCGATTCGGCCTTCGGGTTGTAGCTGCTCTCGTTGAGAATGATGGCGGCGACAAAGGCGGGCTGCAGGTTGTTTTCCGCGGCGTAGCGCTCGATCCATTCGCGGTACTGCAGCGGATGGGCGTCCAGCAGCCGCTGATGGGCCGCCTGCCGGGCCTCCTCCTGCCGCATGAGCCAGGTGGTCATCACCCGCCCGCCCAAATACAGCCCGCCGCAGAGCAGCACCGCGATCACTGCGAGGATAATCAGCAGCTTCGGCGTTTTCACGGGAGGCGTTTCGGCCTGCTCCGGGGCCGCCTGCATCTCCCGGGCCTTCGGCGGGGCAGGGCGCTCCACCGGGTGCTGCCGCCAGTCCTCCGTGGGCGGCGCCGGCCGGATCGGGCTGCCAGCCGGGTTGTCAGAAGGAGCCTCCGGGCGGCTGGCCGTGCGGCGCGGCGTATGCGGCACCGGCGTGCTGTTCTCCGGGGGAATGCGCATCTCCGGCGGCAGCTGGAAGCCATAGCCCGCGGAGGGCTGCATGCTCTCGGGGGGCGGCGCGCTCGACCGGCGGCGGCGGGGTGTCGGCTGATCCGTCATGGGTTTCCCTCCTCCTCACGCAGCTCCATCCGGTACAGCGCCGGAATCTTCGCCCGGGTTTCCGCGATCGTGCCGCTGGTGTCGATGACCACATCGGCCCGCGCGGCCTTCTCCTCCGCGGGCAGCTGGCTTTGCAGGCGCCTCTCGGCCTCCTCGCGGGTGAAGCTGTCCCGGGCCATCAGGCGGCGGAGCTGCTCCTCCCGGGGCAGGGAAACACACCAGACCCGCGCGCACAGGCTGTCCAGCCCCTCCTCGTAGAGCAGCGGCATGTCCAGCACGCACAGCGCGGCCCCTTCCGCCCGGGCCCGCTCGATTTCCTCCAGGATGCGGCGGCGGATCAGGGGCTGCACGATGGCGTTCAGCCGCTGCCGCTCGCCCTCGTCGGCAAAGACAATCGCCCCCAGCGCGCGCCGGTTCAGCGTGCCGTCCGCATTGAAGATCCCCTCCCCGAAGGCCTCCCGCAGCAGCGGCAGGGCGTCGCTGCCCGGGGCGGTCACCTGCCGCGACAGCACATCCCCGTCGACAATCAACGCGCCCAGCTCCCGCAGGGCATCCGATACATTGCTCTTTCCGCAGGCGATGCCGCCCGTCAGTCCGATGATGCGCACCGTGTCACCTTCTCCATGACAAGCAAAGCAGCCGGACGGCAGCGAACCGCCCGGCTTTTGCAGGATTCCGGCTGAGAATCACAGGTTGGTCTGCAGGAGCTTCTTCTTGAGCTCCGACTCCATCTGGTACAGGGTGCGCTCGGCTTCCATGCGGCGCTGATGCCCATCCTGCTGAATCTGCATCACTTCGTTGATCGTGTCGATCAGGCTCTGGTTGGTATGCACCAGGGTCTCGATGTCGATGATGCCGCGCTCGGCCTCGCGGGCCGTCTCGATCGTGCCGGTCTTGAGCTTCTCGGCATTGCGGCGGAGCAGTTCGTTCGTCATGTCGGTCACCGCGGTCTGGGCGGCCAGCGCCTCGGAGGAGTGATGCAGGCCCAGGGCCAGCACCATCTGGCTCTTCCAAAGCGGCAGCGTGTTGGAAAGGGTGGACTGGATGCGCTCCACCAGCAGGCTGTCATTGTTCTGCAGCAGGCGAATCTGCGGCGCCATCTGCATGGACACGGTGCGTGTCAGCTTCAGGTCGTGGAGCTTCTTCTCCAGCCGGTCGCACTGGGCCTGCAGGTCGTTGGCCTTCTGGGCGTCCATGGGATCGCCGGTCTGGGCCGCCCGCTCGCGCAGCTGGGCGAGCTCGCCCTCGCGCACCTGGCGGAGGTACTTCTCGCCGGCGATGATGTACAGGGTCAGCTCGTGGAAGTAGGTGCTGTTCTGGTCATACAGCCGCTCGAACATCGCGATGTCCTTCATCAGCTGCGCCTGATAGCCCTCCAGACTGGTGGCGATGCTCTCGACGTTCACGCTGGCCTTCTGGTAGCTGGCCTTCAGCCGCTCGATGGTGTCCATCGGCTTGGCGAAGAGCTTGCGCAGGCCGCGGGGCTGCTTGGCGTCCGCGTCGAAGCCCTTCAGCTGGGCGACGAGCTGCACCAGCATATCGCCGACCTCGCCGGTGTCCTGCGTGCCGACGGCCGACAGGGCGGTATCGGAGAAGTCCGCAATCTTCTTCTGCGCGTCCGCGCCGAAGAGCAGCACATGGTCGGAATTCGTGATATCCAGGCGGCTGACGAAATCGTCAATCGCGCGGCGCTCCGCCTCGGTCAGCTGGCTTTCGTCGAGGCTCTCGGGCAGCTCCGGCGCAGCGTCAGGGCGCTTCTGGATGGATCCGCTCGTGTCCGGCGCAGCGGGGACGGCAGGCGCGGGCGTAGTCAGCGACAGCTGCGGGATGTGGGTGGACTCGCTCATGATGATCTCCTCCTTATCGTCATACAGGCTACAGGGCTTATTTCTGGTTCTGGCTGAAGTAGTTCTGCAGCGCGGGGCCCTCATCCGGGGCTGCGCCCTCCACATGCAGGGTCGGCACGGTGCCGGACTTCATCTGGGCCGCAGCCGCGGAGGCCGCCTGCTGCGCGATGGTCTCGCTGTCCAGGTCGCCCCGGACAAAGCCGTCGCGCTTGAGCATCTGCTCCATCACCTCAATGTCGGTGGAGAAGTCCAGCATGGTGTCGCGGTAGAGGTTGTCCAGCTGCTTCTGGCAGGCGGTCAGCACGGTGTCCATGCCGCGGCGCAGGGCCACCCGCGCGTTGGCCAGGTCGCCCTCGGAAACGCCCGCGTCCTGCATCTGGCGGTAGGAACGCAGCATCTTCAGCGTCGTGGGCAGGTAGTAGCTCATGAACTTGCGAATCTGCCCGACCGAGGCCGGCTTTTCCGCCACGGTCTTGAAGATCTGCACGCACTTGTCTTCCAGCTCGTACATCTGCCGGCTCAGCTCCGGATCCGGGATCGCGTCGTTGGCGGCGCGAATCTCCCGCAGCATCTCCTGGCCCTGGCTGATCAGCTGATCCACCTGCTCATTGCCGCTGCTCTCCACGGTCTGCACCGGCGTGGTGCGGTTCATATCGCCCCGGTTGTGCGTGGTCGTGTCCAGTCCCGAGGACATGACGCCCACCGTCTTGCCCACCGCAACGGCCACGCCGACGATGATCGCAAGGCCGATCACGCCCGGGTGAAACAGCAGCCACAGCCCGCCGGCGGTCAGGAGACCGCCGATCAGCGAATTGCGGCGCTCTTTGTCGAAACGATCCTTCTTAGCCATGGTACTTCTCCTTCGGCGGTTCTCGGCGCGGGCTCCGGTCAGAGCCCTTCTTCATCCGTTTCATCCTCTGCATGATACCACACCCGAAACAGGTTGGCAAGCCAAATTCATTAAGAAACAGATGAAAAAATGTCAAAGAACTGTCAATTCCCCGGGCTCTCCTCCGGCCTGCCCGCGCAGGTTTTCCTGTTCGGCCGTTATGTTTTCACAAATTCTTCACCGAAAGGACAAGCGCTCCTCAGAATCGGGCGATATGCTCATCCTGCGCCGGAAAACCGGCGAGAACGGAAACACGAAACGGAAGGAGATATGAACATGATGAAAAGGATGCTTGCGCTTTTGCTGGCGGCAGCGCTGACGGCCGCCGCAGCCGGGACGATCGCAGAGGAAACGCCCGCCGGCCTGCCCGAGGGGACGCCGCCCCACATGCAGGAGGGTCAGCCCCCGGAGAAGCCCCAGGGGGATCCGCCAGACGGCATGGGCACACCTCCCGACGGCATGGGCACGCCTCCCGACGGCACGGGCACGCCTCCAGGCGGCATGGGCACGCCTCCAGGCGGCATGAGCGCGCAGCCGGAGACCTATGAAGCCCTGTACAGTTTTGCGGACGGCGGCCTGATCGAGGGAGACACCGTCTCCTCCACCGGCGCGGATGAGAACGCGGTGCTGGTCACCGGCGGCGAGGTCACCGTCGCGGACAGCACGGTCAGCCGGGTGTCGGACAGCTCGACCGGCGGCGACAGCGCCAGCTTCTACGGCGTCGGCGCGGCCCTGCTGGTCACGGACGGCACGCTGAACGTGGCGAACAGCGTCATCACCACCGACGCCAATGGCGGCACCGGCGTATTCGCCTACGGCAGCGGCACGGCCCGCGTCTCCGACACCACGATCATCACGCAGCAGAGCGCTTCCGGCGGCCTGCACGTGGCGGGCGGCGGCACCCTCGCAGCCGAGAACTGCATCGTGGAGACCAGCGGCGGCTCCTCCGCGGCCATCCGCTCCGACCGCGGCAGCGGCACCATGACGGTCTCCGGCGGCAGCTACACCAGCCATGGCAGCGGCTCCCCCGCCGTCTACGTCACCGCGGACATCAGCATCGAAAACGCGGAGCTGACCGCCACCGGCGCCGAGGCGCTCTGCCTGGAGGGTCTGAACACCGTCCGCCTCTATCACTGCGTGCTCTCCGGCGACATGCCCGAGGACAGCCGGAACGACAACACCTGGACGGTCATCCTCTATCAGTCCATGTCCGGTGACAGCCAGCTCGGCGAGGGCAGCTTCCTGATGGACGGCGGCACGCTGAAATCCGCCGCCGGCGGCCTGTTCTACACCACCAACACCGCAAGCCGCTTCACCCTGCGCGATGTGACCATTGAGACCGCGGAGGACTGCCCGTACTTCCTCCGCGTGACCGGCAACAGCAATCAGCGCGGCTGGGGCGCTGCCGGGAGCAACGGCGCGGACTGCGTGTTCACCGCGATCCGCCAGGAGATGAACGGCGACATCCTCTATGACTCCTTCTCCAGCCTGACCCTCTATCTGACCGAGGGCAGCGTGCTGACCGGCGCGGTGCTCGACGACGAGAGCTGCGCGGGCCAGGGCGGTACCGGGACGGCCTCGCTCATCATCGACAGCAGCTCCGCCTGGATTGTCACCGCCGACAGCACCCTCGGCAGCCTGTGCTGCGCCGGCACGATCACGGACGCCGAGGGCCGCACGGTCACCGTCGTCGGCCAGGACGGCACCGTCTTTGTCCAGGGCGAATCCGACGTTACCGTCACCGCCGCCAGCTGGAGCACTGAGACGGATGTCAGCGGCGCGGGCACCGTGGACACCTTCGCCGAGCACGCGATCTGACAGATTCGCACCCATCGCCTTGATGGCGGTGGGTTTTTCGCTGTTTCCGTCGCAAAAGCCATTGACGCGGCGGCAAATCCGGCTTATCATGCAGGGGAAGGGAGGCATGCCCCATGCGCAGCCGAAAAACCGACGGCCAGCCCCGTTTCCCATATGACCCGGCCATCCACGAGCCCGTGGTGCGCTGCAGCATCTGCACCGGCGAACAGGAGGCCGGCTTCCGCAACCGGAAAACCGGCGAGTTCACCTCCGTGCGGCTGATCTCCTCGCCGGCCGAGCTGGCGGCTTTTTGCCGCGATTACGGCGTGCAGGAAGCGCGCAAGATCTACTGACGGAGGGCAAGCATGCGCTATATTTCCATCAGCGGGGCCGTCGGGGCGGGCAAGACAACGCTGACCGGCCGCCTGCTGCAGCTGTTCGGCCCCGCCGCGGCCGCCCGCGAGGAGCAGCCGGAGCACAACCCTTTTATCCGCAGCTACTACGCCGACAGCCGCCGCTGGTCCTTCCACAGCCAGATCGCCTTTCTGGGGCTGTACTTTGAGGACATGAGCTGGCGGCAGCCGGACCGGGAGTATTACTTCTTCGACCGCTGCCTGGAGGAGAATCTGGTATTGGCCCGGTACCGGCTGGAGGCGGGCGATCTCAGCGCGGACGAGTTCGGCGTGATCGAGCGGCTGGCCCGGGGCATCGCCAGCCTGATGCCGCCCATCGACCGCTACATCTATCTGCGCTGCTCGCCGGAGCTGCTGTGCCGGCGGCTGCGGGAGCGCGGACGGGCCTATGAGCAGCAGCTGGGCCTGGCCTACGCACAGAGGCTGAGCGCTCTCTATGAGGCGTGGGCGGCCGGCTTGCCCAAGGAAAAGACACTGATCGCGGATGAGGACGCCGGCGTGGATCTGGACGCCGTTGTGCGCTTCATCCGCGGCTGAGGAGGGATTCATATGCAGACGGAAGCGGTTCTGCGCGAAATCAGGATGGAGGCCGCCGCCCAGCTGAGGGAGAAGCTCCTCCCCTTCTGGCGCGGCCTGCGGGACGATGCGCGCGGCGGCTACATCGGGCTGGTGGACTTTGACCTCGCCCGCGACGCGGAGGCGGTGCGCGGCTGCATTCTCAACAGCCGCATCCTGTGGTTCTTCGCCCGCGCGGCGGAATGCCTCGGCGACGCGTCCCTGCTGGCCGAGGCCGACCACGCCTACGACATGCTCTGCCGGATGATCGATCCGGAAAACGGCGGCGTGTACTGGTCCATGAACGCGGACGGCACCGTGGCGGACAGCACGAAGCACACCTACAATCAGGCCTTCGCGATCTACGCCCTAGCCGCCTACGCTCAGGCGCGGCCCTGCCCCGGCGCGCTGGAGAAGGCCTTCGCCCTGATGCGGATCATCGAGGGGCGCTGCCGGGATGAGGGCGGCTATCTGGAGGCCTTCACCGCCGACTGGCGTCCGGAGAGCAACGAGAAGCTCAGCGAGAACGGCGTGATGGCCACCCGCACGATGAACACCCTGCTGCACGTCCTGGAGGCCTACACCGGGCTGTATGAGGCCAGCCGCGATCCCGGCGTGCGGGAGCGGCTGCTGGAGATCCTCTCGATCTGGGAGCGCTTCATCTACAATCCCGAGCGGCGGCGGCAGGAGGTCTTCTTCGACCACGAGTACCGCACGCTGATCGACCTGCACAGCTACGGCCACGACATCGAGACCTCCTGGCTGTGCGACCACACGCTGGAGGTGCTGGACGACCCGGCGCTGACCGCCCGCATCCGGCCGAAGCTGATGGCCCTGGCGGAGGAAACCCTGCGCAGGGCATACACGCCCAAGGGCTTCATGAACGAATGCGAGCGCGGCGTGAACGACACCAAGCGCGTCTGGTGGGTGCAGGCCGAGGCCCTGCTCGGCTTCCTGAACGCCTGGCAGAAGACCGGCGAGGAGCGCTATCTGGACGCGGCCGCCCACCAGTGGGCCTACATCCGGGATGTGCTGTGCGACCCGCGGCCCGGCTCGGAGTGGTTCTGGAGTGTCAGCGAGGACGGCCGACCCGACGGGCAGCCCTTCGTGGAGCCCTGGAAATGCCCCTATCACAACGGCAGAATGGTATTCGAAATCATGCGGAGGTGCTGAAGTCATGCCTGTTCGTCCCTTCATCCGGAAAACCTGGGCGGAAATCAACGGCCGCTACGAGGCCCTGATCCATCAGCCGAACATCGTCGACGAGGCCCACTGGAACGGCATCTTCGACCGCTACGCCCATCCGGTGCTCACCAGCGCCCATGTGCCGCCCTTCTGGACCATCGATCCCAATCCCAAGACGAATCCCTACGGCATGACCCGGCTGGGTGTGAACGCCGTGTTCAACTCCGGCGCGCTGCTGGTGGACGGGAAGTTCACCCTGGTGGCCCGCGTGGAGGGCTGGGACCGCAAGAGCTTCTTCGCGGTGGCCCAGTCCGCCAGCGGCGTGGAGGGCTTCCGCTTCTGGGATGAGCCGGTGCAGCTGCCGGACACCTGCCCGGAGGAGACCAACGTCTACGACATGCGGCTGACGCAGCACGAGGACGGCTGGATCTACGGCGTGTTCTGCTCCGAGAGCAAGGATCCGGCCGATCCCGATCTGTCCGCGGCGGTGGCGGCGGCAGGCCTGGTGCGCACGAAGGATCTGCGGCACTGGGAGCGGCTGCCCAACCTCGTCACCCTGCACTCGCCCCAGCAGCGCAATGTCTGCCTGCATCCCGCATTCGTGAACGGCCAGTACGCCTTCTACACCCGGCCGATGGACGGCTTCATCGACACGGGCAGCGGCGGCGGCATCGGCTTCGGCCTGTGCAGCGACATCACCCACGCGGTCATCGACGAGGAGAAGATGACCTCCATGCGCCGCTATCACACGATCACCGAGGTGAAGAACGGCGCCGGCGCCGTGCCCATCCGCACGGAGCAGGGCTGGATCCACATCGCCCACGGCGTGCGCAGCACAGCCGCCGGCCTGCGCTATGTCATCTACGCCTTCGCCACCGCCCTGGACGACCCGTCCCGCGTGATCGCCCAGCCCGGCGGCTACCTGATCGCCCCCGAGGGTGAGGAGCGCATCGGCGACGTCAGCAACGTGGTGTTCACCAACGGCGCCATCGCCGCGCCGGACGGCCGCGTCTACATCTATTACGCCTCCAGCGACACCCGGCTGCATGTGGCCGTGACCGACCTGGAGCGGCTCACGGACTATGTCTTCCACACGCCCGAGGATGCCCTGCGCAGCGCCGACTGCGTGCGCCAGCGCACCGACTTCATCCGGAAGAACCTGGAATACCTGCGCGGCAAAAAGCGCTGAGCGCCGGTCAGCTGAACAATGACGAAGGAAGCGTGATCCGCATGAGTGAAGACAGACGCAGGGAATGGCTGGCCGCCATGACGCGCATTGCGCAGCCGGTGATGGACCATCTGGCAGCCGGCACGCTGCACGAGGCCCTGCCCTGCTCGTGGCATCCCGACCGCCGGCACTTCGCGATGCTGGAAGCCTTCGGCCGCACCCTGCAGGGCATCGCGCCCTGGCTGGAGGCGGAGGGCCTCCGTGGCGAGGAAGCGGCGCTGCAGGAGAGCTGGCGGAAAAAGGCGCGGCAGGCCCTCCAAATGGCGGTCGATCCGGCCTCGCCGGACTATATGAACTTCTCGGAGGGCTACGGGCAGGCGCTGGTGGACGCGGCCTTCCTCGCCCACGGCATCCTGCGCGCGCCGCGGCAGCTGAACGCCCTGCTGCCCGCGCAAGTGAAGGAGCAGCTGATCAGCGCCCTGCGCGCGACCAGGCGCTTCACCCCCTTCGTGTCGAACTGGATTCTCTTCTCCGCGATGGTGGAAGCCGCCCTGCAGGCCCTCGGCGACAGCCCGGACCTGACGCGCGTGGATTACGCCGTGCAGATGTTCAGCCGCTGGTATCTGGGCGACGGCACCTATGGTGACGGCGACCACTTCCACTGGGATTACTACAACAGCTTCGTCATCTCGCCGATGCTGACGGACGTGGTGCGCGCCTTCCGGCACAGCGGCCGGAATTATGAGCAGCTGCTGCCCGTGGTGCTCGGTCGGGCCGGGCGTTACGCGCAGGTGCTGGAGCAGCTGATCGCCCCGGACGGCAGCTGGCCGGTGGTGGGGCGCTCGGTGACCTACCGCTTCGGGGCCTTCCACGCACTGAGCCACGCGGCGCTGTTGGGCTTCCTCCCCGCGGAGCTGCCCGCCCCGCAGGTGCGCTGCGCCCTGACCGCCGCGATCCGCCGCATCATGGGCTGCCCCGGCGTGCTGGACAAAGACGGCTGGCTGCAGCCCGGCATCACCGCCTGCCAGCCGGGCCTGGCGGAGGGCTACATCAGCGTGGGCAGTCTCTACCTGTGCGAAGCCGTGTTCCTCCCCCTCGGCCTGCCGCCGGAGGACGCGTTCTGGTCCGCCCAGGATCTGCCCTGGACCAGCTGCAAGATCTGGAGCGGCCAGGACTGCCCCTGCGACCACGCGGTGGATTGAGGCAGCACGCCATCCATGCCATTTCAAAGACGCAAAAGACCCGCAGGCGTCATTCCGATGCCCGCGGGTCTCTTTTGCGTATCTGTTTTTCCGTTACTTCCGCCGGTTCCAGGCGCCGCCCTGCAGCCCGGTGTAGCGGCCTTTCTTGCTCTTCGGGGTGCCGGACCAGTCGCGCAGGGCGAAGGCCACCCAGCCGATCGCGACCATGCAGGCGATCATCAGACCGTAGGCCAGCAGCGGCAGACCCCAGCGGTCCACGCCGAATTCCGCCCACACGGCCAGCCCGATGCAGGCAAACGTGATGGTCCAGCAGACCGCCTCCATGCGGGTGTCCCCGTGCATCCGTACAGCCCAGATGGCGATGCAGACCACCACGATAATGATGGCGATCACCTGCTGGGCATAGACGAAGTGCACCTCCATGTGGCCGTCGTGCCGGAGGGATTCCAGCACCACCTGCGTCAGGCCGAACAGGGTCAGGAAGGTGCGCAGCGCGTCGCCGGCGTTCTCATCCGAGCCGCGCAGCCGGCGGATCAGCATCAACGCGAAGAGCACCAGCGCCGTCAGCGCCTCCAGCAGGCAGACCGGGAAGTAATACGCGCCGCCGTTCTCGATGCACAGCCCGGTGTTCAGCAGCCATTCCGCGGTCACCTCGCGGCCCTCGCCCAGGCCTGTGCCGAACTCCGCGATCCGCTCCACCGCGATCGCCAGCGGCAGGG
>CAMNHF010000034.1 GCA_946538975.1 uncultured Clostridia bacterium
ATACCCCCAACTCAACTTTTTCTTTCTCTGCCGGTCTGGAAGGCTGAATAGTAACCGGAAAGCTGAACTTCCTGCCCTGCCTTCCCCCGTGGCCGCAAAAAGCCCTCCCCGCCGGCTTGGCAGAGAGGGGCAGTCTTTGGCAGGGCGCTTCAGGGGGCGACCATGGTGCCGGCGCCCTCGTCGGTGAGCAGCTCCATCAGGATCGCGTGGGGCACGCGGCCATCCATGATGATGACCTTCTGCACGCCCTTTTCGATGGCGTCCAGGCAGCACTCCACCTTGGGGATCATGCCGCCGGAGATGACGCCGCTGTCGAACAGGGCGCGGGCCTCGGCCACGGTCACGCGGGGGATCAGCGTGGCGGGATCCTCGCGGTCGCGGAGGATGCCGGCGATGTCGGTCATCATGATGAGGCGCTTGGCGCCCAGGGCCCCGGCGATGGCGGCGGCGGCGGTGTCGCCGTTGATGTTGTAGACATGGCCGGCCCGGTCGCAGCCCAGGGTGGACACGACGGGGATATAGCCCTTCTCCAGCAGGTCGAGGATGGGCTTCACCTCCACCTTCGTCACGCGGCCCACATAGCCCAGGCGCTCGTCCTTCTGCTCGGCGGTGATCAGGTGGCCGTCCATGCCGGAGAGGCCCACGGCGCTGCCGCCCTTGACGTTGAGCAGGCTGACGAGGGTCTTGTTGATTTTGCCGGCCAGCACCATCTGCACAATGTCGACGGTCTCCTGATCCGTCACGCGCAGTCCGTCGATGAAGACGCTCTCCTTGCCCATGCGGCGCATGGTCTCCGTGATCTCGGGGCCGCCGCCGTGGCAGAGCACCACGCGCACGCCGATCAGGCGCAGCAGCACGATGTCTTCCATCACCTGCTGCTTGAGCTGGTCGTTGATCATCGCGTTGCCGCCGTATTTGACGACGACGATCTGTCCGGCATAGTGGCGGATGTAGGGCAGCGCCTGCACGAGAATCTCCGCGCGCTGCTGATTGCTGAAGTCCATGGCCCTTTTCCTTTCCCGCAATTCTTCGTTCCTTCTCTGCGGAGCGTCCGCCCTGCCATCATAGCACAGGCAGCGGCGGATTCCTGCCTTTTCTGTGTTTTTTTCATGAAAACGGCGATTCTCATCGACTTATCATGATTTCCCGCGTGCATTCTCCCGCGGCTTATGCTATCATGCTTTCAACAAGGCCCGTCAGCGGCCGAATCGGCATCGCAGCACAGGGAGGCGGCAGCCCATGAGGTTCATCATCACCGAGGACGGCACGCTGCGCCGCAGCGAGAGCCGCACCGCCGGCATTGCCTGGGAGCTGCCCCCGGAGGCGCGGGAGGCCCGCATCCCCGACGGGGTGGTGCGCATCGCCCCCAGCGCCTTCTACCGCTGCGGGCCGCTGCGGGCCATCCGCCTGCCGGAGGGCCTGGAGGAGATCGGGGAGCACGCCTTCGACACCTGCACCGGCCTGGAGGAAATCGAGCTGCCGGAGAGCGTCACGGAGATCGGCCCCCACGCCTTCTGGGGCTGCTGCAGCCTGAAGCGCTTCCGCGTGCCCGCGGGCATTGCCGCGCTGCCGGACATGCTTTTCGGCAGCTGCATCCGCCTGCGGGAGGTTCAGCTGCCCGAGGGGCTCACCCGGCTGGGCAACGGCGTCTTTTGCGACTGCGGCGCCCTCGCCTCGCTGCGCATCCCCGCTTCGGTGCAGACGATCGGGGCGAAGGCCTTCGCGCGCTGCCGCACCCTGCGCGCCATCGCCATCCCGGAGGGCGTGCGCATCCTGCAGGTCAGCCTCTTCACCGACTGCAGCGCGCTGGAGGAGGTCACGCTGCCGGAGAGCGTGGACATCATCGGCGACTTCGCCTTCCGCGGCTGCGAGGCCCTCACCTCCCTCCGGCTGCCGGCGGGGCTGCGCAGCATCGGCCGGCTGGCCTTCGGCGGCTGCGCGAAGCTGGCGGAGCTTCCGCTGCCGGAGGGTCTCGCCGCGATCGGCCCCCAGGCCTTCCTCGGGTGCCGGCGGCTGCGGGTGGTGCACATCCCGGACAGCGTGACCAGAATCGGCGCGCTGGACTTCGAGGAGACCGCCTCGCCCGCCTGCATCCGCCTGCCCCCGCACGCGGACAGCGTGGATCTGGGCGAATACCGGCGCTACCCCCTGCTCCCGCTCATCAACATCACCGGCACCCCCTTCTGGCCGGCGGACCGGCGGACCTTCTGGCTGCCCTGGGACAGGGTGGACCGGGCGGAGGGCGGGGTGAGAACGAACGAGCCGGTGCTCTGCTGGCTGCAGGTCACGCGGCAGGAGGAGGAATGCTGGTTCGGCTTCGACGGGCAGGACTGGCAGGATTCCCCGGAATTCTACGAGTACGAGCTGGTCTGCGGCATCGACCCGATGGAGGTCAGCGAGGAGCTGCGCTGGCCGCTGCTGCTGGGCTTCATGCGGGTGAACCGTGCCGGCGACCGGCGGCTGGAGGCCTGGGAGCGGGCCTTCGCGGCCTATGTCCACGCGGACGCGGAGCTGCAGCGCGCGCTCTACCGGAATGAGTCTGCCAATCTGCCCGTGATGGTCCGGCTGCAGATGATCTCCGGCGCCGGCCTGGAGCCCATCACCGCCGACATGGTGGAAGGCCGCACCCACACGCGGACCGAGGACGTGCTGTCATGGGAAATATGGCTGGCGGAGCTCCGGCGGCGGAACCGGCTCGATCCCGGCCTGCTGCGCCGCCTCCTGCCCGAGGCCTGCACGGAGACCACCGCCCTGCTGCTGCAATATCTGCACGACCTTCCCCGGCGCGGCCCCGCGCTGCCCGACACGCTGTAAAGCAGTTGCTGCTCAGTGCCTGGGGGAAGGAAACCCTTTTCCCGGAGGAAAAGGGTTTCCTTCCCCCAGACCCCCATCTTTCCGAAAAGGCCGTTCTTTGGGGAAGGGGGATTCATGCGCAGTGTGCATGCGCCCCCGATACGCGAAGACGCATCATGGCCGGCGGGCTGAGCAGCAACGTAAAAGCAAGCTGCCATTTGAACCCCAGGAGGAAAGCATGATCTTGTATCTGGATGCCCGGGGCGTGCTGCGCCGCGAACGCTCCGCCCCGGAGGACGCCAAATGGGTGATCCCGGAGGACACGGAGGATGTGGTGATCCCGGACGGCGTGGCCGTCATCGGCGAGAGCGCCTTCTGTGACAATGACGACATCGTCCGCGTGACCCTCCCGGAGAGCGTCCGGGAGATTGAGGCCCACGCCTTTTCCTGCTGCGGCGCCCTGGAGGAGGTCTGCCTTCCCGACAGCCTGAAGCGCATCGGGAACAGCGCTTTTTCCCTCTGCCACAGTCTCGGCGCGATCCGCCTTCCGCCCCGGCTGACGGTCATCGGCAGCGACGCCTTCGCCAACTGCTCCTCGCTGCGGGAGCTCATCCTGCCGGAGAGCCTCCGGGTGATCGGCGCCAATGCCTTCAAAGACTGCAGCTCGCTGGAGGAGGTGCGCATCCCTGCCGGGGTCCGGGCCATCGGGGACAACGCCTTCTTCCGCTGCACCGGCATCAGCCGCTTCCGGGTGGATGAGGGCAATGCGTTCTACGCCAGCCGGGACAATGTGCTCTATGACCGGACGATGACCCGCGTGCTGTGGTGTGTGTGCAGCGGCATGGAGAAGCTGAGCCTGCCGGAGGGCGTGCGCGTCATCGAAGCCGGCGCCTTCAGCAGTTGCTGGAACCTGCAGGAAATCACCCTGCCGGAGAGCCTGGAGGAGATCGGCAGTGACGCCTTCAACGGCTGCGGCATGCTGTGCACGGCAGGCCCCTTCGGCCCCCGCCTGCACACGATCGGCGCGCGGGCCTTCGGCGGCTGCCGCTCGCTGGAGCGCGTCGAGCTGCCGGACAGCGTGCGCGAGATCGGCGAGGAGGCCTTCCAGCGATGCGAGGATCTGGAGATAATCCGCCTGCCGGAGGGCCTGCGCAGCATCGGGGAAAACACGTTCGCGAACTGTGCGTCCCTGAAGGCCGTGTGGATTCCGGACAGCACGGAGCGCATCGGCGACTTCGCCTTCGCGGAATGCGAGGAACTGCGGCAGCTCCATCTCCCGGCCAACGGGCGGGAGATCGGCCGGAGCGCCTTCAGCGGCTGCTCAAACCTGGCGGAGGTGCAGCTGCCGGAAGGCATCGAGCGGCTGCCGGACCAGCTGTTCTCCTGCTGCGACTCCCTGCGGGAGATCAGCATCCCCGCCGCGGTGACAGACATCGGGGAGAACGTCTTCGAGGGCTGCAGGAGCCTGCAGGTTCTCCGCGTTTCCCCGGAGAA
This sequence comes from uncultured Clostridia bacterium, assembly GCA_946538975.1. Taxonomy (GTDB): domain Bacteria; phylum Bacillota; class Clostridia; order Christensenellales; family Aristaeellaceae; genus RUG11272. The sequence goes on from CAMNHF010000034.1 coordinate 4,288, forward strand.
TCCCCGCTTCATGAGCTCCGGCGGCATCCTGATGCCCCGCAGCGGGGAGGAAGTGCTCTTCTGCCCGCCCATGCTGGACAGCGCCGTCATTCCGGACGGGGTGAAGCGCATCCATGACCGGGCTTTCTTCGGCTGCGGTTTCCTGGAGGAAATCACCCTGCCGGACAGCGTCTCGGTCATCGGCAGGAGCGCTTTCGACTGCTGCTCGAATCTGGCCCGGGTGCACTTCGGGAAGGGGCTGCACCTGATTGGCGAAAACGCCTTCAACGCGTGCACCCGGCTGGAGGAGCTGGATCTGCCGGAGGGCCTGCTCGAGATCGGCGAGTCCGCCTTCTGCGCCTGCACCTCGCTGCGGCGTGTGACGCTGCCGGAGAGCCTGCGCACCATCAAATCGAGCGTCTTTTCCGCCTGCAGCGCGCTGGAATCGCTGCGCACGCCGGACGGCCTGCGCTCCTTCGGCAGGTATGTGATCAGCGGCTGCAGGAACTGCTCGGAGCTGGTGCTGGCGCCCACGCTCACGACGCTCGACCTGATCGCCGCCGGCTGCCCGTCGCTGGAGCATGTCAGCCTGTCGCCCGATGTGCGGGAGCTGGGGCCGGATCTGCTCGACTACCGGAACACCAACAACCTGTTCAACTGCACCGGCCAGCTGCTGCTGCTGCCCGGCTGCTGCTGCGTGGATCTTCCCTGGTTCCCCGGCACGAAGCTGCACATCTGGCGCGAGGGCACCGACGTCTATCCCGAGCATTACGCCCTGGTGTTCGACTACCCGGCATCGGCCCGGCCGCCGCTCTCCCTGCGGCTGGACAATGTCCGGTTCCGCGTGACATCCTGGAACGGCCTGATCCTCCCCATCAGCCCCGGCGAAATGCCGGAGGACATTCTCCAGCTCGCAGCCTGCGGCTTTGTGCAGCTGCAGCTCGCAGGCCGGCACGACCTGGATCCGTGGAAGGAGGAGTACTGCCAGCTGCTCCGCCGGGAGGTCGGGATTCAGCGCCTGCTGTCCGTCTCCGCGCCGCGGGAAGCCCTGAGCGTGCTGACGCGGCTGCAGGTCATCGATGAAGAGGTGATCGAGCGCATCATCCAGCGGGCCGCCAACAGGGAGGATCAGGCGCTGCTTACCTTTGCGGCGGAGACCCTCTATGAAAACGGGCTGCTGACCGCCCCGCTGCTGCAGCTCATCCTCAGCGCCACGGCGCAGACCGAGACGCGGGCTGTCCTGCTCGACTATGCCCGGAAGCTGAACCTCCCGCCGGAGGAGGACATCGGCGGGCTGTGAAAGGCGGAAATGAACCCTATGAGATGCTTTCTCTTCCCGGACGGCACGCTGCGCCGCACCGCCGGCCAGGCCGATGCGGAGCCGGTGGAGCTGCCGCTTAAGGACGGCCGGCTGATCCTGCCCGCGGGCGTCCGGGTCATCGACGACTGGACCTTCTCCTACCGGCGCGATCTCCGGGAGGTCGTCTTCCCGGAGGGCATCGCGGCGATCGGCGGCTGGGCCTTCCGCAGCTGCCAGAATCTCAGCAGCCTCCGCCTGCCGGAGGGGCTGCAGACGCTGGGCCAGGCCGCCTTCTCCGGCTGCATGCGGCTCCGGAGCGTCCACCTGCCGGACAGCCTCACCGACCTGCCCGCCGGCGTCTTCCACGGCTGCCGCAGCCTGAGTGAGCTTCGCCTGCCCCCGGTTCTCTTCAGCGTCGGCGCCATCGCCTTCAGCGGCTGCGAGCGCCTCACCGCGCTTACCCTGCCGGAGGGGCTGCGGACGCTGGGGCGGTCTGCCTTCGCCGGCTGTACGGAGCTGCGACAGGCCGGGCTGCCGGACAGCCTCGCCGCGCTGCCCGCCCACCTCTTCCAGGGCTGCCGCCGCCTGCAGGAGGTGCGTTTCCCCGCCGCCCTCACCGCCATCGGCGAGAACGCCTTTTCGGGAAAACTCCTGCTGAACCTGAGCGATCAGCCCTTCGCGGACGGCCGCGGCCCGGTGCTGTGGCTCCCCGGCGGCATCCCGTCGGCGGAGCGGGACGGCGACCGGCTGGCGCTGACGCTGCGCTGCGGCGCGCGGGAGATCGCACTGACCGCCGGCGAGGGCCATGAGCCCCAGATCCTCTGGCCCGGCCCCCTGTCCGTGCTGCCGCCGCTGCTCCGCAATCCGGCCCTGCGGGGCTTCCTGCGGACGGAGCGCGCCGGGGATGCGCGCCTCGCGGCCCGGGCAGAGGACTACGCGAAGCACTGCCGGGCCGACCGGACGCTGCAGCTGGCGCTGCTGAACGAGGACATGGACCATCTCCCGGCGATGACCCGCGGCCGGATGATCTCCCGCGGCGCCCTGGGCATCATCCAGAAGAAGCTGCTGGACAGGGGCGAGGCCGGCCCCATCGCCGTCTGGCTGGATTACCTGCTGCGGGAGGGCCTGCTGACCCCCGCCCTGGTGCGGGGCCTCATGGAGCGCGCAGACAGCACCGACCTGAGCGCCCTCTATCTGGAATACCTGCACCGCCTGCCCCCGGAGGCGGACGGCCCGGAGGCGCTTTGATCGGCGGGCCATGCGCACGGAAAGGAGGGACGCGCGTGCGATTCTTCATCGACGACCAGGGCGTCCTCGGCCGGGAATGGCTGAACGCCTGGGACGATGTGCGCGAGATCCCGGATGAGACCTCGGAGCTGTACATCCCCGACGGCGTCACGCAGATCAGCGCGGACGTCTTTGCCGGCCTCGGCGAGCTGAAGGAGCTGGTGCTGCCGCAGAGCCTGCGCGTGATCGGCGCGGGGGCCTTCAGCGGCTGCGCCGCGCTGCGGAGCGTGCGCTTCCGGGCCGGCCTTGCGGAAATCGGGGATCACGCCTTCCGGGGCTGCGTGTCCCTCAGGGATGTGTACATCCCGGCGAGCGTCGCGAGGATCGGAGCCGGGGCGTTTTCGGGCTGCCTGGGGATCCGGGCCTTCCGCGTCGGGAAGGAAAGCCGCTCGTTCGCCGCGGTGGACGGGGCGGTCTTCACGCGGGAGCTGCGCGAGCTGGTGGCCTGCCCGGCCGCGAAGACCGTGCTCCAGATTCCCGGCAGCGTGCAGGTCATCGCGGACGAGGCCTTCGCCGACTGCGCGTGGCTGACGGCCCTCCGGCTGCCGAAGAGGCTGCGGCGCATCGGCCGGGAAGCCTTCAGCCGGTGCGTCTCGCTGCGGGAGCTCCGCCTGCCGGACAGCGTGACGGAGATCGGCGAAAAAGCCTTTGCCGGCTGCCGGGGCCTGCTGCGGTCCGTGCTCTCCGCCGGCCTCACCAGCCTCCCGGAGCGGCTCTTCGAGGACTGCGACAGCCTGATGGAGATCGGCATCCCGGAGGGCGTGACCGGCCTGGGCCGCCGCGCCTTCGCCAACTGCCGGCTCCTGCAGCGCGCCGCCCTGCCGCAGCACCTGGTCACGATCGCCGCGGAGGCCTTCACGGGCTGCGCCGCTTTGGCGGACATCAGCCTGCCGGGGGGCCTCACGGAGATCGGCGAGCGGGCCTTCCATTCCTGCGCCGCCCTGCGCGAGATCCGCATTCCCCGCAGCGTCGGCGCCATCGGCAGCCGCGCCTTCGAGGGCTGCTCGCAGCTCACTGCCTTCCGTGTGGAGGAGGGGAATCCCGCCTTTTCCGCCCCGGAAGGCCTGCTGTGCAGCGCCGACGGCACAAGGCTCATCACCGCGCCGGGAGGGCTGGAGGCCGCGCGGGTTCCCGAGGGCGTCGCCGTCATTGAGGAGAGCGCCTTTGCCCGCATGGATCTGCGGGAGGTGACCCTGCCGGCCAGCCTGCGCCGCATCGGCCAGCACGCCTTCGCCGGCTGCGCGCAGCTGCAGGCCGTGAGCCTTGCGGAGGGCCTGGACATCATCGGCTGGGGCGCCTTCGAAAACTGCGGGGAGCTGAGCTTCCTCGTGATCCCCGCCACCGTGCAGAGCATCGGCCCCTTCGCCTTCCACCGATGCGCCCGCCTCGCCGAGGTGCGCTTCATGGGCGGCGTGCGGACCATCGGCAATCTGGCCTTCACCGACTGCAGGCAGCTGCGGGAGCTCACATTGCCGGAGGGCACGGAGCGGATCGAAAGCACCGCCTTTTCCGGCTGCGGCAGCCTCACGCGGGTCTCCCTCCCGGACAGCCTCCGCTTTCTGGGCGCGAAGGCCTTTGCGTGCTGCACCTCGCTCCGGGAGCTGCGCGTCCCCGCCGGCCTCATGGAGCCTGGCCCCGGCGCCTTCGCCGGCTGCCCCAGTCTCGCGGATGAAAACGGCCTGGTCATCGTGAATCACCGGCTCTGCGGCATGTACGGCAGGGGCGGGGACGTGGTGCGCATCCCGCCGGAGGTGGCCGCCATCAGCGAGGACGCCCTGCAGAATGTCGTCTGCGTCTTCCAATGCCGCTGGCCCGCCGGACAGCGGGAGCTGAGCCTCAGCCGGATGCACCGCTTTGTGATGCTGAATCTCACGGAAACGTCCGTCTTTGACGGCAGCTGCTCGGAGCTCTGGCTGCCCTGCGCGGAGCCGCGGCTGGAGCTGGCCTGGAAGCGGAGGCCGGGCACGGAGGGCAGCAGGTTCGCCACCTGCGTGATCACGCCCGGGCCGGGGCAGCCGCAGGCCGAGCTGCGCTTCCAGTTTGCCCCGCTGGAGATCATCCGCTGCGGCGATCTGGACGAGCAGGCCTTCCCGCGGGAGTGCACGATGGGCTTCATGTGGCTGGAGCGCCGCGGCGACCACCGCCTCAGCCGCTGGGAGGACAGCTATGCCCGCTTCGTCCGCGCCGATCCCGCGCTGCAGAAGGATCTGCTGGAGGATCTGGACAACCTGCCCGTGATGCTCCGCCTCGACATGGTGGACGAAGGCGCCGCCGACGGCATCCTGGACCGGGTGCTCTCCCGCGGCAGCCCGGCGATGCTGACCGCCTGGCTGGGCTGGCTGCGCGCCCGCGGCCTCCTGCAGGCGGACGACCTGCGCCGGATCCTCCGCGATGTCCGGGACACCGAGGTCTCCGCCCTCTGCCTGGAATACCTCCGCGAGCTTGCCCCCGGAGGCGAGGACGGCGCGGCGGATGAGGGACTGTGAGGAAAGGGCAGAAGGAGGGACCCGCGTGGTCTTCTACATCGATGAGCAGGGCGTCCTGCGCAGGGAGCGGCGGAACGAAAGCGACACGCGCTGCGACCTGCAGGAGCGGCATGCGGTGCTGTACATCCCCGAAGGCGTCACCGAAATCGAAGCCAGGGCTTTCAGCGGCAGCATCCGCCTGCAGTTCATCGCTTTGCCGGAAAGCCTGCGGCTGATCGGCCCCGGTACCTTCAGCATGTGCACCTATCTCAGGGAAGTCCGCCTTCCCGCCGGCCTCGCCCGGATCGGCGAGCAGGCTTTCTTTGGCTGCGCCCGGCTCGGGAGCATTTCCATTCCGGACAGCGTGACCTTCATCGGGGCCGGGGCGTTTGCGGGCTGCACGGCAATCGGTGCCTTCCGGGTCGGGAGCGGCAGCCGGAGCTTCACCGCGCCGGACGGGGTGATCTATACGAAGGATCTGACCACGCTGGTGGCCTGCCCGGGCGCGATGGCCAGCCTCCGGATCCCGGACGGCGTGAGGGCTGTCGCGGACGAGGCCTTTACCGGCTGCACCGGCCTCATGGCGATCGAGCTGCCGGAGGGCCTCGCCGCGATCGGCCGGGAGGCCTTCTGCCGCACCGACCTGCGGAAGCTCCGGATCCCGGACAGCGTGACGGAGATCGGCAGCAAAGCCTTTTACGGCTGCGCCAATCTGACGGGGGCCACGCTGCCCGGCGGCCTCTCCGGGCTCAGCGGGATGCTCTTCGGCGGCTGCGGCAGCCTCCAGGACATCGTGATCCCTCCGGGCGCAGTCTCCATCGGCCCGAAAGCCTTCGCCAACTGCCGCAGCCTGCGCCGCGCGGAGCTGCCGCAGGGCCTCGCCGAAATCGGGGAGGGGGCGTTTTCGGTCTGCCTGGAGCTGGCGGAGATTGCGCTGCCGGACAGCCTCGCGGCCATCGGCGCGGACGCCTTCATGGGCTGCCGCAGCCTCCGGGAGATCCGCATCCCCCGCGGCGTGCAGGCCATTGGCGAGCGCGCCTTTGAAGGCTGCTCGCAGCTCAATGCCATCCGCGTGGCGGAAGGGAATCCCGCCTTTTCCAGCCCAAACGGCCTGCTGTGCAGCGCGGACGGCACCGGGCTGATCGCCGCGCCGGGCGGCCGCAAGCGTGTTCAGGTTCCCGCGGGCATCACCGCGATCCGGGAGAACGCCTTCGCCCGGACGAGGATGCAGGAGGTGACCCTGCCCGAGGGCCTTGTCTCCATCGGCGAGGGCGCCTTCGAGAAATGCACCCAGACGGAGCGCATCACGATCCCCGCAGCCGTGGAGGAGATCGGCCATCATGCTTTCCACGGCTGCAGCCGCCTCGCCGAGGTGCGCTTCATGGGCGGCGTGCGGGCCATCGGCAATCTGGCCTTCGCCGATTGCAGGCAGCTCCGGGAGCTCGCATTGCCGGAGGGCACGGAGCGGATCGGCGATTCTGCCTTCGCAGAGTGCGGCAGCCTCACGCGGGTCTCCCTCCCGGACAGCCTCCGCTCCATCGGCGCGAAAGCCTTCTCCGGCTGCGGCGCGCTGCGGGAGCTGCGCCTTCCCGACAGCCTGGCTGAGCTTGGCCCCGGCGCGTTCGACCGCTGCCCCGCCCTGGCGGATGCAAAGGGTCTGGTCATCGTGCAGCATCAGCTCTTTGGCATTTTCGGCAAGCGCGGGACCGCGGCGCGGATCCCCCCGGATGTGACCTGCATCAGCGATGCCGGCCTGACCGATTTCGACGGGGCATTCTGCTGCCGCTGGCCTGCCAGTCAGCAGGAGCTGAGCCTCAGCAGCCTGGGCGAACCCGTGGTGCTGAATCTCACGGCGGAGTCCGTCTTCGACGGCAGCTGCTCGGAGCTCCACCTGCCCTGCGGGGATCCGCGGCTCAGGCCGGAATGGCAGCAGCAGCCCGACGAGCCAGGGCAGCTGCTGCGCACCTGCGTGATCGCGCCGGGGCCGGATCGGCCGCGGTTCGGGCTGCACTTCGATGACACGGAGCTGGAGATCGTGCGCTGCGGCGATCTGGACGCGGAGGCCTTCCCGCAGGAGTGCCTGAACGGCTTCCTGCGGCTGGAGCGCCGGGGCGACCGCCGCCTCGCCCCCTGGCAGGACAGCTATGTGCGCTATGTCCGCGCGGATCGCGCGCTGCAGGAGCAGCTGCTGCGCAATCTGGACAATCTGCCCGTGATGGTCCGCCTGGACATGATCGACCCGGAGATCCCCGACATCCTGAACCGGGTGCTCTCCCGCGGCACCCCGCGCCAGCTGGCCGCCTGGCTGGGATGGCTGCATGCCCGCGGAAAGCTGCGCGAAAAGCCGCTGCGCCGGATCCTCAGCGATGTCCGGGACACCGAGGTCTCCGCCCTCTGCCTGGAATACCTCCGCGAGCTTGCCCCCGGCGGCGAGGGCGGCGCGGCGGATGAGGGGCTGTGAGGGGGGCTGTCCCCAAAGCGGCCCTGAACAGGCCTCGCAGCGCGCCCCGGCTTGACAAAACGGGGGTTATTCTCTACAATACTGCCAGACGTTTCAGGGAGGAGGTTCGCGATGAGCTTCAAATTTTCCCTTCGCTTTCCGGGCAGCTGGATTCTGGAGCACAGTTCGGATACGCAGAAGAAGATCGTGCCCGGCTTCGCGGAGGAGCTGGCCAAGAGGCTGGCGGCCGAGGGCATGGAGGCCAAGGTGCAGCACACCAGCCTGGCCGGCTGCGTCCTGCTGGTGAAGACGGAGCAGGAGACGCGCGTCATCGACATCATCATGGCGCTGGCCCGGGAGATCCTGGGCATGGAGAACCCGCAGGAGCGGATCTTCGTGGGGCTGGAAAAGGTGGACGACGCGGAGACCCCGCAGAAAAAGGAGACCAAGCCTGCCCCGCCGCCTCCTCCGCCCGCCCCGCCGAGCCCGCCGCCGATGACCCCCAGCAAGCCGGCCGCCCCGCCGCCCGCCAAGGAGAGCCATCTGAGCGCGCAGGATCCCTTCAACTCGGCCAGCCAGCTGATCGGCGCGGAGGAGTTCAAGGCGCTGATCACCGAGTTCCGCAGCCTGGCGGGCCACATCAAGCAGCACAAGATGCAGGAGGTCTTCCTCGCCCAGCGGTACCTGTTCGCGATCGACTACGGCTACGGCCTGACGACCATGCTGAAGCTGATGGCGGAGACCCTGGCGGAGGTGGGGCTGATCAACGTGGACAGCCGCCCCGTGCAGGAGGTCAAGATCGAGAGTGACAACGGCCGCAAGAACTATGATCAGATTCTGACGAAGGTGTCGGTCAGCGGCGGCGCCCAGCACATCGTGTGCATCGACATCTCCGGCGAGCTGTCCACGATGCGCACCGACCTGGGCTTCCGGAACTTCCTGCTGCAGCTGGAGGCGAAGAACACGCAGAACATCATCGTGTTCTCCGTGCCCTTCCTGGAGAAGGAGGTCTTCAAGCAGGTGGCGGAGACCCTGGCGGACATCATGTTCCTGCGGACGGTGCAGGTGCCGCCGCTGTCCCTGGAGGACCTGTGCCACTGCGGCGATCTCTTCCTGCAGAACAAGGGCTACCACGCCGCGGAGGATGTCTGGCCGGCGATGGAGCTGCGCGTCCAGCAGGAGCGCAGTGACGGCCGCTTCTACGGGCTGAAGACGATCAAGAAGCTGATCAACGAGATGATCTACCGCAAGATGCTCTACAACGTGGCGCAGAATCAGGACAGCATGGAGATTCACGCCGACGAGCTGGGCGACTTCTACGCCAAGGAAGACGAGCTGACCAGCGGCATGGAGCAGCTGGAAAGCATGATCGGCATGGATCAGATCGTCAGCCAGGTCAAGGAGATCATCGCGCAGATCGTGGCCAGCCGCAAGAACAAGTCCGTCGACGCGCCGTGCCTGCACATGCGCTTCCTCGGCAATCCCGGCACCGGCAAGACCACCGTGGCCCGCATCATCGGCCGGGTGCTGGCGGAGCAGGGCGTGCTGCGCAAGGGCTTCTTCTTCGAGTACAAGGGGCTGGACTTCCTGGGCGAATATGTCGGCCAGACCGCCCCGAAGACCGCAGCGATCTGCCGCGACGCCTACGGCTCCGTGCTGTTTATCGACGAGGCCTATGCCCTGTATGACAGCGGCCGCTACGTCAGTACCGGCGGCAGCTACCACCGGGAGGCCCTCGCCACCCTGATCGCCGAGATGGAGAACCACCGGCAGGATATGGTCGTCATCATGGCCGGCTATACCGACGAGATGAACGAGCTGCTCAAGGGCAACCGCGGCCTGGACAGCCGCATGCCCTACATGATCGAGTTCCCGAACTATTCCCGCGAGCAGCTCTACGAGATCTTCCTGCAGATGATGAACAAGGCCAGCAGCCTGGACGATGGCGCCCGGGAGACCGCGAAGGCCTTCTTCGACAAGCTGGAGGATCATGTGCTGAAATCCCGCGACTTCGGCAACGCCCGCTTCGTCCGCAACATGGTCGAGCGCATCCGCGCCAAGGCTGCCCTGCGCGGCAACTTCGACGAGGACGGCCGCCTGCAGGTCTCCGGCGACGATGTTGAGCTGGCGATCCACGACCGGTCGCTGTCCCTGCTGCCCAAGATCGCAGAAAACAAGCGGATCGGCTTCTGAGCCAAGCCGCTGTGAAGACCCCCTTCCACTGCAGAGCGGAAGGGGGCTTTGTTGATGCTTCAAATTGTTACACGCATTTCTATCCATACTATGAACTGCATGCTCTGATCGATATCACAATAACGACCGTCCTCGCCGTGCTGTAGCACCGCCTAATCTTTCTGGGCATGGGTGAATTACCACTTGAAGCCGAGGTCAGGCTTGCCGGTATAAGGCGTGACGATGATGGAGCCAAACGACACGACCAGATAACCGGTTGTCAGCTCCAAATCGTATTCGGGTCTTGCATTATCGAATGTATGAGAAAACCAGAATGATGATTTGCTTACGTTGATGGTTTTGCCTCCGAATTCGAGCACATCGCCATACGATATATAGACGTCGTTCCATTGAGAATGTTTAGTACCAGCACGAAAAGACCAGTGGCCTGCGGGGATGTCCACGCCGATCTCCCAGACGCCTGCGGGGACTTCAACTTCCTGCCATTCGTCACGTTGCATCATTTCCAACAGGCAACGATTGCGCAGAGCCTCCAATTCTTGGAAGGACAGGCCGGAGAGGTCGATATCCTCCGCGAAGGCGCACGAGCAGAGCAGGGCGGCGATGCACAGGACGCAGAGTAGTTTCTTCATGATGATGCCTCCTCATTCTTCGTAATTGTTCATTTATGCAAAAATGCGATCGCCTCTTCACAAACCTATTTTACACTATTTCAACAGCTTTTGCAATAGTATAGAAAAAGTCATTATTCACGGACTAAAACAAACACCTCAGGCCTACGCATCCCCTGCCCGGCCCTCCCGGACGGCCCGCATGTGGTCCAGCAGGCGCTGCAGCACGGGCAGGGCCTCGGGATGGCACTGCTTTTCGGGGATGTGGTAAGCGGCGGCGGCGCGGGGCAGCAGGCTGTCCGCCAGTACCTCGCCGGGCGCCAGCTGATGGGCCCGCGCGAAGGCGTCCCGCTGCCAGGTGAGGGCCCATTCCGCCACGTCCTGCGGATACATCTCCGGCAGGGGCGGCACCGGGGCCAGGCGATGGGGCCCGTCCGGGCGCAGGCAGGCGGAGCAGCAGCCGCAGGGCTTCGCGCGCCGGTCGCCGAAGGCGCGGGCCAGCCCGGCCGGCAGGCAGCCGCCGCCCAGCAGCAGGGCCAGTACGGCCCGGGCGTCCCGCCAGCGGCGGCGGCAGCGCAGCAGCTTGCGGGGGGAATGCTTCGCCGCGAACTTTTCGGCCTGCAGGCTTCCGCGCAGCCGATCCACATCCGCCGGATCCAGCAGCACGGCGCAGTCGGCGGCCTGGCCGTCGCGGCCCGCACGGCCGGACTGCTGCGCCAGATCCATCAGGCCGGGCGGCAGGGAAAGATGCGCCACATAGCGGATGTCGGGGATGTCCACGCCCATGCCGAAGGCGGAGGTGGCCGCCACCGCGTCCAGCCGGCCCGCCGCGAAGGCCTCCTGCACCTGATCGCGTGCGGCCCGCTCCAGCCCGGCGTGATAGCACGCGGCCCGCAGCGGCCGCCCGTCCGGCAGGCGCCAGCCGGCCATGGTCCGGGCCATCTCCTCGGCCTCGGCGCGGGTGCGGCAGAAGATCAGCCCCTTCCCGCCCGCGTGCGCCAGGGCGAGCCGCCGGATGGCGCGGCCGGGGTCGATCGTGGTCACCAGCTGATAGCGCAGATTCTCCCGGATCAGCGGGAGGGTGATGGTTCGTGTGCCGCGCATCCCCAGGCTGCGGCTGATGGCCAGGCGGGTTTTCAGCCCGGCAGTGGCCGTCATTGCGCAGACCACGGGCCGCCGCGGCAGCTGCCGGATGAAGCGGCCGATCTCCTGATAGGCCGGGCGGAAGCTGCCGCCCCACTGCACCACGCAGTGCGCCTCGTCCACGGCGATGAGGGACGGCGGGAAGCGCAGGCAGGCCGCCCGGAAGCGCTCGGTCTCCAGCCGCTCCGGCGAGACATAGACAAGCCGTGCCCGGCCCTGCTCCACGCTCTGCCAGGCGGCGCGCAGCTCCTCCGCGGGCAGCAGGCTGTCCAGCGAGACCGCGTCAATGCCGCGCCGTCGCAGGCCCGCCACCTGATCCCGCATCAGCGCGATCAGCGGCGAGACGACCACGGTGGGCGGGGGCAGCAGCAGGGCCGGCAGCTGATAGCACAGGGATTTGCCCGCCCCGGTGGGGAAGAGGCACAGCGTGTCGCGCCCGCGGAGCAGCCGGCCGACCGCCGCCTCCTGCCCGGGACGCAGGCTGTCCAGGCCGAAATGCTCATGCAGCGCGCGCAGGCAGCGGGCCTTCATCAGCGGCCGCATCAGAAGTGGTGGCCGCCGCCGCCGTGGCTCATGCCGCCGGAGGAGAAGTGCACGCCGCTGCCGCCGCTGTGGCCGCCGCCGCTGCGCCCTCCGCCGCTGCCGCTGGAGATCCGCGTGCGGTGCACGGTCTGCCGCTGGAAGACCTCGTCGTCCCGCGTCATCTGCACGGAGGCGTTCTCCTTGAGCGGATAATGGTAGGTGCCGCCCTTCAGCCCGTAGCGGGCCGTGACGGTCAGGATCAGGATCAGCGCCGCGCCCAGGCCGCCGGCGCCCGCCAGGATGGCCTCCCGCCGGGTCAGCTTGTTGTACAGGCCGGTCAGCCGCTCGCCGGTGACCTCGTCATAGCGGAAGTTGCCCTCCTCGATGCCCTCGGCGCAGAAGGCCTCCAGCTGGCGCAGCTCGGCGATCATCGCCCTGCCGTAGCGGCCGCTGTGAAGATCGTCGTCCGCGGCGGTCAGCACGCTCTCGATCCGGCTGTCGCTCATGTAGTCGATCATCACGCCGGCGGTGGAGAGATAGTTGTAGCGGTTCGTCATGTCCAGGATCAGCAGGATGCCCGCGCGGTCCTGCCCCAGGCCGCAGCCGTGGTTCTCGTACCAGGCGTCGGCCCAGGCCACGGTGACACTGTCATCGCCGTAGCTGTAGGGGACATCGTTGGTCGTCAGCACCACCGCGTCCATCTGGTATTTCGTGCGGATGCGGCTGATGATGGCCTCCATCTGCGCGATCTCGGCGGCGGTGTACAGCCCGGCCTCGTCGTTGACCAGGCCGATCTCCTCCGCCGGCGCCGCGCTGATCGCGAGCAGGCACAGCAGCGCCAGCATCAGCGCGAAGGCGCGCTTTGCAGCCTTTACCATAACCATGCACCTCCCGCGCACAGCAGCCCCGCGACGGCCGCGCACAGCGCCGCGCTCCACGCCAGCAGCTTTCCCCAGCTGACGGGCAGCTTGCCGCAGGCCTTGCCGGTCTGGCCGTTGAGCATAAAGTAGAAGGGCTTCCCTTTCTCCCCCTTGTAGGTCAGCACCCAGGCGGGCAGCAGCAGATAGCGCAGTCGCGCCCCGCCCAGCCGGAAGACGGTCTTGCCCTTCAGGGTGCTGAAGGTGCCGCGGTTCTCCATCAGCTTGGGCGCGTAGCCGGTCACCTCCTGCACCATGTCTGCCTGGGCGGCGTCGGCGTCCACATCGCGCTTTTCGGCCAGGAAGCCGCTCAGATAGCCCGGCGCGCAGTCCGCCGATTCCGCCAGCCGGTAGGGGTGGATGCCGTCGGACAGCAGGCGGTCCGCCTTGCCCAGGGCCTTGCGGACGACCTGGCGGAAGCTGAGCTCGCCGGTGCGGTGCACGCTGAAATAGCGGGTGGTCGTGATGATGGTGCTGCCGCGGGTGGTGGTGCTCACCCGGGTGCCGGTGCCGTCAAAGTCCGCGGTGCCGCTGAAATCGCCCAGCCAGTAGGGATAGTACACGCCGCTGAGCATCTCCCGCTGGTCGGCGGTGAAAAAGCGGCGGTCGACAAAGCGGTGGCTCTTCAGGTACTTCTCGAAGGCCTGCTCCGCGGCGGCCCGGTCCAGGGCAAAGGGGATCATGCCGTCCGGGGCGAACTCGCCCGTCAGCCGGTCGGTCAGCACCACCGGGCTGTGGCAGTAATAGCAGCGGGTGGCGGCGGTGGTCTCCTCGGTGACGATCTGCGCCCCGCAGCTGGTGCAGTGGTATTCCCGCAGGCCGCCTGCCGGGGCCGCCTCCTGCTCTGCCGTGAACTGCTGCAGCTGTTCCTCGGAATAGCTGGCGGAGCAGTAGGGGCATACGAGGGAGCGGGTGCCCGGCTCCCAGGTGAGGTAGGCGCCGCAGGTGGGGCATTTGCAGGTGTAGGTCGCGCTCATGGCCCTTCCTCCTTTGGACGCGGAAGATTGCGTGTGCTCACATTATATCGCCGGCCGCCTGTTTGCGCAAGACGCAGCCGCCCCCGCCTCCTCGTTGAGACACCGCTCGATCAGGTTCAGCGTGCGGAAGAAGCGGTGGGTGGCGATCATCGGGCCGAAGAGGGGGAGGCCGAAGACGTTCCAGCCGAACATATGCCACCAGGAGGTGTGCGGCCCCGGCAGCCCCATCGCCTCCGCCTTCGCCCGCAGGGCCTCCGCGATGCGCGCCATCCAGACGAGCGGATAGATGAACAGCGTGGGGATGCCCAGCAGATAGGCCTTCCAGTAGGGCAGCGTCCGCGTGCCGAGGATGGTGTCCAGCTCGCGCTGCAGGCCCAGGGGCATGTACACGAGGAAGAACAGCCCGGCGGTAAAGAAGTCCACAAAGCCCAGCCAGAAGCCGGGCCGGTTGGTGTGCCGGAAGATCATGGCTTCATCTCCGTACGGCCCCGGTGCGGCGGCCGCGGTATTTCCGCTTCATTATAGCCTCCGGCGCGGCAGGGTGTCAAGGCGGCGGAGGGAGGGGCGCGCAGGGAGGGCCTTGCACAAAAAATGTTTCTCTGTTTACGGCGGTTTGCTTTTTGGGTATAATGACAGCGATGCGGAAGGGAGGGAGCCGGATGCGCTTTGTCAAGATGCAGGGCATTGGGAACGACTATATCTATGTCTTCTGCGCGCAGGGGTGGCCGGAGGGGCTGCCTGCGCTGGCGCGGCGGCTCAGCGACCGGCACTTCGGTGTCGGCGGCGACGGCCTGGTGCTGATCGCGCCGGGGGAGGAGACCGACTTCCGCATGCGGATGTTCAACAGCGACGGCAGCGAAGGGGAGATGTGCGGCAACGCGGCCCGGTGCGTCGGCAAGTATGTGCACGACCGCGGGCTGACGGACAAAACCGCCCTCACCCTGGCCACGGCGGCCGGGCTGCGGCGGCTGGAGCTGCGATTGGATGAGGCGGGCAGAACGGCCTCGGTGCGGGTGGACATGGGGACGCCGCGGCTGCGGCCGGAGGAGATCCCGATGCGCGCCGCGGGCGAACCCGGGGAGGGCATCCGGCTGCGCACGGCCGCGCGGGACTGGACGGTGTACCCCGTGTCGATGGGCAATCCCCACGCGGTGGTCTTCTGCGGCGATCCGGAGGCGCTGGAGCTGCCCGCGGTCGGCCCGGCGCTGGAGGGGCATCCGGCCTTCCCGGAGCGGGCGAATGTGGAGTTCGTGCAGGTCTGCGGGCAGGATCGGCTCCGCGTGCGCGTGTGGGAGCGCGGCTCGGGGGAGACGCTGGCCTGCGGCACGGGCGCCTGCGCCGCGCTGGTGGCCGCCGCGATGACCGGCCGCTGCGGCCGCTCGGCGGAGGTGGCGCTGCGGGGCGGCGCGCTGCGCGTCTCCTGGGAGGCGGACGGCCATGTGTACCAGGAGGGGCCGGCGGAGTTTGTGTTTGAGGGCGAGACCCTGCTGTAGGGCGGGGGGAAAGGATCAATCATGCTGCACATCAATGGGAATTTTCAGAAGCTGCCCGGCTCCTACCTGTTCGCGGAGACGGCGCGCCGCACGAAGGAATACGGCATTGCCCACCCGGAGCGGGAGATCATCCGGCTGGGCATCGGCGACGTGACGCAGCCGCTGGTGCCCGCGGTCATCGCGGCCATGCACCGGGCTGTGGACGAGATGGGGCAGCGGGAGACCTTCCGCGGCTACGGCCCCGATTACGGCTACGACTTCCTCGTCAACGCGATCCGCGCAAATGAGTACGCCAGCCGGGGCATCGACCTCGACTATGATGAGGTGTTCATCTCCGATGGCGCGAAGAGCGACGTGGGCAACATCCAGGAGCTCTTCGCCCCGGACGCGCTGATCGCGGTTACCGACCCGGTCTACCCGGTGTATGTGGACAGCAACGCCATGGCCGGCCGCACGGGCGACTGGGACGGCAGCAGCTGGTCCCGCCTGGTCTACCTGCCCTGCAACGCGGAGAACGGCTTCGAGCCGCCGCTGCCCCGCGGGCCGGTGGACGTCATCTACCTGTGCTATCCGAACAACCCCACCGGCACGGTGCTGAACCGCCGCCAGCTGCAGCGCTTCGTGAACTGGGCGAAGGAGCACGGCGCGATCATCATCTATGACGCGGCCTACCGCGCCTATGTGACGACGCCGGACATCCCGCTGTCGATCTACGAGATTCCCGGCGCGCGGGAGGTGGCCATCGAGTGCTGCTCCTTCAGCAAGACCGCCGGCTTCACCGGCACGCGCTGCGCCTGGACCGTGGTGCCGCACGAGGTCTGCGGCCTGAATGACAAGGGCGAGAAGGTGCCGCTGAACGGCCTGTGGAAGCGGCGCATGTCGACCAAGTTCAACGGCGTCAGCTACCCGGTGCAGCGGGCGGCCGCGGCGGTCTATTCCCCCGAGGGGCAGGCGCAGATCCGCACGGTCATCGCGGGCTACATGGAGAACGCGCGCATCATCCGCGAGGGCCTGCGCGGCATGGGCTGGGACGTGTACGGCGGCAAGGACGCGCCCTACATCTGGCTGAAGCTGCCGGACGGCATCGACAGCTGGACCTTCTTTGACCGGCTCCTGCACGAATGCCAGGTGGTCGGCACGCCCGGCGTGGGCTTCGGCCCCAGCGGCGAGGGCTATTTCCGCCTGACCGCCTTCAACACGAAGGAGCTGACCCAGCGCGCCGTCGAGCGGATCAGCAAATGGCGGCTGTGACGGATCACATGCAAAAACCGGCGCGGGAGCGACGCGCCGGATGAATGGATATATGGATCATGGGAAGGGGCGCAGGCTGCTCCTTCCCTTTTTGGGCCGATCAGGCTTGCAGCAGGGCGGCCAGCGCCTCGCCGGTGTCACCGCTCACGCAGATGCTCTGCGGCTCGATCTCGGGGGGACAGCAGGCCTCGCTGTAATTCATGCAGCAGTAGACGGCCCGGGGATTGTCGCGCGTCATCTGCCAGAAGGGGTACTTGATGATGACCGGCGTGTTGCCGCCCACGCCCAGCTCCAGGAAGAGCACGCGGCGGCCCTCCTGCGCCCGCAGGAAGGCGGCATAGGCGGCGGAGGCCCGGTGCCAGCCCTCGTCCTCCACGAAGCTGTCGTCCACGCGGAGGTTCGGCACAACGGCGCCGCCGTCCTCCGGGCTGCGGGGGATCAGCGCGGTGGGGATGCGCAGGGAGACGCGGCCGTCCGCCGGGATGACGAAGACCCCGTCCGCGTCCCGCACAAAGCCCTGCGCGGCCATGGCCTGCATGACCCAGGCCTCGTTGTCCCAGGTCATCTGGGCAGTGGGCTGACGGCTCTGGAACAGGCCGTAGTCGCCCTGGGTATAGAATAGGCGCCGCCGGTCGAAGCCCGCCTTCTGGAACTGGTGATCCACATTGGTGGTAATCACGAAATAGTCCTTGTCCGCCACCAGCCGCAGGAGATCCGCGTACACCGGCTTCGGGGCGTCGACATAGCGGTTGCAGTAGATATTCCGGCTCCACCAGGCCCAGTAGGTCTCCTCGTCGGGGAAGGGATAGAAGCCGCCGGAATACATGTCGGTGATGCCGAAGCGCTCGGCGAAATCGGGGAAATAGCGGAGGAAGCGCTCCCCGCTGTAGACGAAGCCCGCCGAGGTGGACAGGCCTGCCCCCGCGCCGATGACCACAGCCTCCGCCGTGTCCAGCGCCTGCCGGAGCCGCGCCAGCGACGCGCTGCGGGAAAGGCGCCCGGCGGTGAGCGTGCCGCGGAACTGCCGCACGGCGGCCAGCCCGCGCTCGATGGATTCCAGATAGCCGTTCGGGATGCCGGTTTCGCTGTTCATGATCGCATACTCCATTCGCATTGTCGTAAACACGTGGAACAAGGGGCGGCGCGCCGGAGGGCAGGCCTATCCCCGCCGCTGCATTCAGTATACCGCGGCCGCGCCCTTCGCGCAAGGGCCGCAGCTTTTTCCGGAAAAGCCTGACAAAAACGGGAAACTGTGCTATACTCCATCTGCCCGTGCGGAGAATGCCGGGCGGAAAGACCATGAAACGGAGCTGTGACATGCCGGAGAATACCTTTGCTGAACTGAAACTGCTGCCGAAGCTGCTGCGGAATGTGGCGGACGGCGGTTATACGGTGCCCACGCCCATTCAGCGGGCGACCATCCCCCACGTGCTGGCGGGCCGGGACGTGCTCGGCTGCGCGCAGACCGGCACCGGCAAGACGGCGGCCTTCGCCCTGCCGATCCTGCAGAACCTGAGCCTGCGCCCCCTGCCGCCGGATTCGCCCACGGTGATCCGCGCCCTCGTGCTGACCCCCACCCGGGAGCTGGCCCTGCAGATCGAGGAGAGCTTCCGCGCCTACGGGCGGGGGCTGGGGCTGAACGTCTGCACGCTGATCGGCGGCGTGAACCAGAATGCCCAGGTGGAGGCGCTGCACCGCGGCGCGCCCATCGTGATCGCCTGCCCGGGGCGGCTGCTGGACCTGATGCATCAGGGCTATGTGCGGCTGGAGCACGTGGAGATCTACGTGCTGGACGAGGCCGACCGCATGCTGGACATGGGCTTCATCCACGACGTGCGCCGGGTCACGCAGGCCCTGCCCCGGGAGCGGCAGACGCTGCTGTTCTCCGCCACGATGCCCGCCGAGGTGGAGCAGCTGGCGATGGATCTGCTGCGCAATCCGGTCAGCGTGAAGGTGGACCCGGTGTCCTCGCCGGTGGAGGCCATCGACCAGACGCTGTACTATGTGGACAAGGCGAACAAGAAATACCTGCTGGCGAAGCTGCTGGACGCCCCGGAGGTGACCAGCTGCCTGGTGTTCTCCCGCACGAAGCACGGCGTGGATCGCATTGTGCGCGACCTCAAGCGGGCGGGCATCGATGCGGCGGGCATCCACGGCGACAAGTCCCAGAACCAGCGGCAGAACGCGCTGAACCGCTTCAAGGCGGGGGAGTGCCGCGTGCTGGTCGCCACGGACATCGCCGCCCGCGGCCTGGACATCAGCGGGCTGAGCCACGTGATCAACTATGACCAGCCGATGGAGCCGGAGGCCTACATCCACCGGATCGGCCGCACGGGCCGCGCCGGCCGCAACGGCACCGCGATCTCCTTCTGCTGCATCGACGAAATGAAGCAGCTGAAGCAGGTGGAGCGGCTGCTCGGCCATGCCATCCCCGTCCGCGAGAGCGAATGGCCGATGGAAATCATGACCCCGACCCCGCCGAAGGAGCGCCCGCCCCGGCCCGCGAAGGCCGCGCCTGCGGCAAAGCCCGAGACCCCGGCCCTGCCGCCGCGCCGCGCCGCGCATCCGGACATCCTCCCGCCCCGCCCCGCGAAGGCCGCACAAACCGCAAAGCCTGCCCCGAAAACGCCCGCTGCGGAGCCGCGCCGCCACTCCACACCTGCGGCAAAGCCCGCCCCTGCCCAGCCCGACCGTTCCCGTCTCCACCCGCCGATCCGCCGGGTGAAAAAAGGCTGACCGCCGCGCTGCCAGCGCCATCCTCACGAAAACCATGGGAAGCGCATGGTGTTTCTGGGGGAAGGGGCACCCCTTTTTCTGGGAAAA
>CAMNHF010000035.1 GCA_946538975.1 uncultured Clostridia bacterium
CAGATTTGACTCGATGAGTCTTTCTTTTTGCGTCATTTCATTTTACAACTTGCCGAAAATCTCCCCCTCCCGGAAACCAAAAGCGGCCAGCCTGATCGGGCCGGCCGAGGGGGCAAATCCGTTACTTTTTCTGCGCAGCCTGTGCTTCCTGCGCGGCCTTGATGATGGCCAGCTCCTCCTCGGTGAAGGGCCAGCTGTCGTCAAAGGGATAGTAGGCGATGCTGGGGCGCAGGTGGCTGTCGCCGAAGGTCGCGACGATGCAGGCGTAGTGGGGCGTCTTCTTCTCGCCGTGGGAATAGCGCCAGGTGCCGGCGGTGGAGTAGCTCGTCAGATCGACGAAGGTGTCCGGCAGCGCGGCCTTGTACTCGCTCCGCACGCTGGAGGGGAAATCCGAATTGTAGGACTGGCAGCTGTACATGAACAGCCGCTTCAGCCATTTCATCTGCTTGAGAGGGGTGATATCCCGCACCCGGTTGAAGCAGATGTTCAGGTCCAGCAGATGCGTGAGGCCCACCAGCGGGGCGATGTCCGTGATCTTGTTTTTGAACAGCTCGGCGTATTCCAGGTTGGTCAACTTCGCCAGCGGGCTGATGTCGGTGATCTGGTTGCACGCCACGATCAGCACGCGCAGATCCGGCAGATCCTCCAGGAAGCTCAGGTCATTGACCGCGTTGTGGCCGATGTCCAGGGCGTAGAGGTGCCAGCAGTACTTCAGCACGGAGAAGTCCTGGCTGCTGTGCTCCGAGGACTTGTTGTTGTGCAGGGTGGAGAAGGAGGTCTGATCCGTGCGCACGATATGCTCATGGTCGCTGGAGCGGATGACCATCGACCAGCCCCAGCGCATGTCCGGGAACTGCTTGGCCAGGGCGTCGCACTGGCTGCGGTAGATCTTCGTGGAGAACATGTTCACCTGCTTCAGGTTCGGGAACTTGGCCAGGAAGGCGGCAAACCCGTCGAAATCGCTGACGCGGGTGCTGCCCAGGTCAATCAGCTCCGCGTCGGTGCTGAAGGTCAGCTTCCCGTAGGATACCGTGCCGCTCTCCGCCGCCGCCGCGGCCACCGCCAGCATCAGGGCCAGCGCCAGCATCAGCCAGCAAAGCTTCTTCATCGCAAATACCTCCTTGCGCGCCGTTTTCTCACTTTTCCGCAGACAGATAGGGCATCACGACGCGGCCTTCCTTTTCGTTGAAGGCGGGCAGCTTGAACTGCGTGTCGCGCTGCACGTCGGCCAGCACCTTCTTCGCGTCCGCACCAGTCACCAGCCGGGGCTGATAATCATTGGCCGGGTAGGAGCCGCTGATGAAGGCGGGATACAGATAGACCTGCTGGCCCGTGTAGGTGCCGTCGTCATCAAAGTGCAGCTCGGCCTGCACCACCAGCGAATACAGGGACGTCACGTCCGAGCCCCAGGTGTGCTCCTCGCGGATCTGGTCGTTGCCGCCGAAGACAAAATTGCCCAGCGAATAGCAGACCGTCCGGCGGTTGATGATCTCGATCCCCTGCACCACGTGGGGATGGTGCATGATGACCAGGTCCGCGCCGTGGGCGATGCACTGCTTCGCGAACTTCTCCTGCCCCTCATCCCGGTGGGCGCCGTACTCCGTGCCGCCGTGGAAGACCACGATGACGGCGTTCGACCGCTTGCTCCGGGCGTCGATCTCCTTGCGCAGCCAGTCGTATTCCGAATGGAGCTGGGTGGTGTAGATCGCGATCATGCTGATGCGGATCCCGTCCTTCTCGAACGTGTACACGTCGTGCAGGCGGAACCAGCCGATGTCGTTTTCGCTGAGCGTGTTCTGCGTGCGCTTCAGCCCCTGCGCGCCGAAATCCTCCGAGTGGTTGTTCGCCAGGCAGCAGGCCTCGACGGAGGCGTCCTTCAGGATCTTCACGAACTCCCGCGGCCCGCGGAAGCGGTAGACCTTGTTCTTGTTCTCGTTGGAGGCATAGTCGCTCAGGACGCTCTCCAGGTTGATGACGGTGCAGTCGTCCGCCTCGAACATCTCCCGGAAATTCGCGAAGAAATAGTCAAAGCCCTTCTCGTAGGCCGCCGTCACAAAGGAGGTGGGTCTGCCGTAGGTGGAGCTGTCGCTGCCGATCGTGCAATCTCCCGTGAAGGTCAGCATCACGGTCTTTTCCGCCCCGGCCGTGCCGCACAGCAGCAGGAGGGCGGACAGGATGGCAAGGATCCGGGGCAGCGTGCGCTTCATGGCAAAAATCCTCCTGTCGTGTGTTCAGTTCGGTTTCCGGGTTCCGCGGCGCATCCAGCCTGCCTTCACCGCGCGGTTCGCAGCCTGCAGCGCAATGATCGCCAGGGCTGCCGTGCACAGCAGAATCAGGAGGATGCTCACCGCCGCGAGATTCTCGCTGAGCCAGTTGGCCGCGCCCTCCGGCAGCAGGTCCAGCAGGCCGTAGGGCTTGTCCGTCAGGAACTGGATGACGCCGTTGAGCGCGATGGACACGAAGGCCGCGATCGGCCACAGCCACGGCCGGAAGCCCTTTTCCCGCCGGCTCAGCGCCCTGGCCGCGCACAGGGTGAAAACCAGGATGTACAGCGCGCACCAGAGCTGCTCGGCGTGGACGAAGTAGGAGATGATGCTCGTCGAGTGCAGCAGCTCCAGGAAGACCTGGCAGGCGCACAGCAGCACGCAGGTGCGCGCGAACAGCTGGCCCGGCGCCTCCGTGAAGCGCTGCCGGTTCAGCCAGGCGTACAGGCCGCAGAGCAGGGCCGCCAGCGCCTCCGGCGTCGCCACCGCCAGCCACCAACCGCCCCAGCCGTCCTCCACGCTGAGCGGGAAGAAGGCCAGCGCAGAGCCCTCCTCCACCTCCGGCAGGCCGAGCCGCGCGAACTCGCCCAGGCCGATCTCCGCCAGGTACAGCGTGGCGAAGCGGAAGAAAGCAACGATGACGCAGCCGGGCAGGGCAAAGCGGTCCAGCGCCTCCCGGACATTGAGGCCGTTCAGCCGTGCTGACAGCATCACGCCCAGCACATAGCCCAGCGCGCCGCCGAAGAAGGAGAACTCCGGAGGCTCCAGCCGCCAGAAGGCCTGCAGGCCGTAGATGGAGATCGGATTCCCCAGCGTGCCCAGCAGATAGAACGCCTTGGAGAGCACAAAGCCCAGCGCCAGGCCCAGAATCAGGCTGGCCGGAATGAAGGCAAACCGCTTCGTCTCCCGCGTCTGCAGGAGCAGCAGCAGGGTGCCAATGAGAAGGCCCGCGCCGGCAATGCCCAGGAAGGCGGATAAGATTGTTTCCATGTCTGTCTCTTACTTCTTTCCCTCAGCCGAGGCGAAATAGATGATGTCGTGCAGCTTGCGCAGAGTGTTGCGGCCGGTGTTGCCGTTGATCTTGTCGCCGCGGAAGTACAGCATGGTGGAGTCGCCGCCGTCCAGATTGTAGGCAATCTGCACGTTCTCGCCCGCGGCGACCTTCGCGAAGTCGCGCAGGGTCATGCCCGGCTGGCCGTAGGAGGGCCCGCTGCAGCAGATGACCTTGTAGTGCAGCGGCCCCGCCTGGCAGATGCAGATCCGCTGCCGCAGGATGCCCTCGGCCATGTCCATCCAGCTCTCGCTGCCGTCGTAGTTCCGCACCAGCTCGCCGTTCTCCACCAGGATGGGGCCGAAGGTGAAGGCATTGAGGATGCGCTTGCCGCCGACCAGCTGGGGAACCTCATTGCTGCCCGGCTGATGCAGGACGTGGAAGTCCCCGTCCTCGTCGATCAGCAGCACGTCGGCCATGCGGCTGTTCCAGCGGCCGGGCGTGTCCAGATTGTTCAGATACAGCGTGCCCTGGCGGATGACGAAGCCCAGGCCGCCGCGGGAGTTGTCCGTGTGGAAATCGCCGTTGATGGCCACGATGCCGTTGGACTTCTTCGCCAGGCTCAGAGCATCCTCCTCGCTGTTGTACGCGAAATTGCGGGCCGCTCCGGCCGCCATGGTGCGCAGCTGGGAGGGATCCTGCACGGTGATGTCCGCCACCCAGTATTCGCAGCTGTACTTGCTGCCGGTGGTGATCGTCACCTCGATGGTGGAATCCTTGTAGTGCGTGGCGGAGGTGTAGCCGGACGCAGACGCCTTCACGCCGGACTCCGCGTTGATCGGCAGGAGGTATGCCCGGTCGCTGAAATCGTAGCTGAAGCCTTCCGGCCATCGCGGCGCCGCGCTCTCCGCTTCCGCAGGGCTGGCCTGCTCGACGGCCTCCGTCTCCGCGGGGGCTTCGGTCTCCTTCGGCCCGAAGAAGTCCAGCAGACTTCCGCCGGAACCCTCAGCCCCGGCACAGGCCAGGCCGAGCAGCAGGGTCAGGGCGGCGAGCAGAGCGATCCATTTCTTCGTCATCATGGTCAGGTTCAGCACTCCTGTCAGGGCACATTCAGAATTCCACAGCCGCGAAAAAAGCTGATTCCATGAAATTATACGACGGCATGCCGCCGAATCCTGCCGTCAGCGGGGGTATGATGAAAATTTTCCCGCCGTGCTTTCCCTTCCGCATGCCGCGCTCCGCCGCCCCGACGGGCAGCTTCCGGCGGCCGAATCCGCGCTTGCAAAGCGCCGGAGAATACGCTACAATCAGGGGCACAGGGCCAGAAAAACAGGAGGGCAGGAGGCAGCCATGGACAACATCAATCGGCGGGACCGGCAGATCCTTTACATCTCGGACGAGGCAGTCTTCGCGGAGCAGAAGAAGTGCCGGGCGCTGCTGCAGCGGCTGAACTTCATGGACCGGGCGGACTTCGACGGCATTGCGGCGGTGGTCAGCGAGCTGCTGGGCGCGCCGGAGGGAGCCTTCATCAACCCGCCCTTCTACTGCGATTACGGCACGCACATCCACGTCGGGAAGAACTTCTTCGCCAACTACAACTGCACCATCATCGACGTCGCGCCGGTGGTCATCGGCGACAACTGCCAGCTGGCGCCCAACGTGGCCATCTACACCGCCGGCCATCCCGTGCATCCCGCCGCGCGCAACACCGCCTATGAATACGGGATCAGCGTCACGATCGGCCACAATGTGTGGATCGGCGGGAATTCGGTGATCCTGCCGGGCGTGCGCATCGGGGACAATGTCGTGATCGGCGCGGGCAGCGTTGTCACGAAGGACATCCCGGACTGGTGCGTGGCGGCGGGCAACCCGTGCCGCGTGCTGCGAAAAATCACCGAGGCGGACCGGGACCGCTATTACCACGGCGTGCAGGCCGACCCGGAGGCACTCACGCATATGCGGCGGCTGTGGGCGGAAAGCGGCGATCCGCTTCGCTATCCCTGCGCGCCGGAGAACGAGGAGGAATGACGATGTTCAGACCCATGCGCAGAAGCCGCCAGCAGCTTTCACAGGAGGAGTGCGCGGAGATCCTGCGCCGCGCGACCTCCGGCGTGCTGGGCGTGCACGGCGACGACGGCTACCCCTACACGGTGCCGCTCAGCTTTGTGTACGAGGAGGGCGGTACCGGGCTGGGCACCATCAGCTTCCACTGCGCGAAGACCGGCCACAAGATCGACGCCATCCGCCGGAATGAGAAGGTCTCCTTCACCGTGATCGACCGGGACGAGGTGATGCCCCGGGAGCGCACAACCAGGTTCTGCAGCGTGATCGCCTTCGGCCGCGCCCGCATCCTGGAGGACGAGGACGAGATGCGCCGCGCCGCCAACGCCGTAGGCGCGAAGTACTCCCGCGGCTTTGAGGCGCTGTATCAGCAGGAGACCGAGGACACCATCCGCGAGGGCCGGCTGTGCTGCGTGGAAATCACCATCGACCACATGACCGGCAAGATCGGCCTCGAGCTGCTGCGGGAGCGCGAGGGACGGAGGGCGGAAGAATAAGCCCTGCCCCCGGCCGTCCATGCAAAACGCGGAGCCCGTCATCCGGCGCTCCGCGTTTTGTATGCAGATGTACGGGTGGCTTCCCTCCGGCCTTACACGCCCTTCAGCTCCTGATAGAGCTTCAGATAGAGGTCAGCCGAGTGCTCCCAGGACACGTCCTTCTCCATGTCGCGGGCGACGATGGCATCCCAGCGGCCGCGCTCCTCGAAGTAGACCCGCTCGGCCCGCCGGATCGCGTCCAGCAGCAGCTCCGCCCGGTACTGGTCGAAGGTGAAGCCGTTGCCCTCGCCGGTGAACTCGTTGTAGGGCTCCACCGTATCCTTGAGGCCGCCGGTCTCGCGCACGATCGGCACCGTGCCGTAGCGCATGGCGATCAGCTGTGTCAGTCCGCAGGGTTCGAACAGGCTGGGCACCAGCAGGGCGTCCGAGCCGGCGTAGATCTGGTGGGCCAGGCTCTCGTCGTACTTGATGTAGGCGCAGACCCGGCCCGGATAGGTGCGCTCGTAATACCGGAAGGCGTCCTCATAGCGCGCATTGCCCGTGCCCAGGATCACCACCTGCACACCCTCGTCCACAATCTGCGTGAAGATCGCGTCGATCAGGTCGAGGCCCTTCTGGTCCGTGAGACGGGAAATCAGCCCGATCACGAACTTGCCGTCGTCCACAGCCAGTCCCAGCCGCTCCTGCAGCGCCCGCTTGTTCTCCCGCTTGGCGGCGAGCACATTCTCCTCGCCGTAGACCGCGGGGAGCAGCTTGTCCGTCCGGCTGTTCCACAGGTCCACGTCGATGCCGTTCACGATGCCCGTCAGCTTGGCCCGGTGATACCAGAGATGCCCGTTGAGGCCCTCGCCGTAGAAGTCGGTCTGGATCTCGCCGGCGTAGGTCTCGCTGACCGTCGTGATCCGGTCCGTATAGGCGAGGCCGCCCTTGAACATGTTCGCCTCGCGATCGTTGACCTTGAACACGGCATAGTCGAACAGGAAGTCCGGCAGGCCGGTCCAGTACTTCAGGTGCTCAATGCTGCAGATGCCCTGGAAGCGGAGGTTGTGGATGGTCAGGACGCTGCGGGCCGCGCCCACGGGCGTCACGTCGAAGAGGGTGCGCAGATACACGGGCACCAGCGCCGCCTGCCAGTCGTGG
The DNA here is from genome assembly GCA_946538975.1 of uncultured Clostridia bacterium. Classification (GTDB taxonomy): domain Bacteria; phylum Bacillota; class Clostridia; order Christensenellales; family Aristaeellaceae; genus RUG11272. The sequence goes on from CAMNHF010000035.1 coordinate 6,954, forward strand.
CAGTGAATCACGTCCGGAATCCATTCCAGGTAGTTGAGCACCGCGAGAGAGGCCTTCGAGAAATAGCAGTACTTGGGGATGTCCTCCCACAGGCCGGTGTAGGGATTCCCCCAGTCGAAGAAATCCCGGTTGTCGATGAAGTCATACGTCACCCCGTCCAGCTCCATCTCCATGATGCCGACATAGAAGGTGCGGCCGTCCTGGGTCAGATTCATCGAAAAGGAGCCGATGTAGGTCATCTGGTTCCGATATTTCTCCGGGATGCAGCGATAGCAGGGCAGCATCACGCGAACCTCGCAGCCCTGGCGCAGCAGGGCCCGCGGAAGGGCGTACATCACGTCCCCGAGCCCGCCCGTCTTGATGAACGGATAGCATTCCGAACCGATGAAAGCCACCTTCATGCCTTTCGCGCTGCCGACAGCCTCCTGATGATTTGCCATATCCAACACTCCTTCTCCTGTTCATGCGGCCCGTCCTGAGACAGCCTGCCGATAGCAGTATCATACCCGATCCGGCGGAAATGTTCAACCGTTTCCATGAAAAAAAGCGGGCCGAAAATACGGGCAGCGGCGCCGGCACGCATCCGCCCGATTGACTCGCCCGATTGCCGCCAGATTGTCCGAAAATAATTCTTGACATTCTGGCCGATTTGCGCTATCATACGTTTGTTGCCAGCCGAAGGGGTATGGTGTAATGGTAACACGTGGGTCTCCAAAACCTTTGTTGAGGGTTCGAGTCCTTCTGCCCCTGCTGGCATGGACGATCCGGTGCGGCGGCTGTTTGTTCAGCCCGCGGGCCGGATCGTTTTTTTTCGGCGCAAAGGACGCGCAGGCGCATCTCAGGGAATGGGCTTTCCTTGCGCGTCGCGGACACCCAGCTTCCGCTCAAAACGGACGCTGATGTCCCGCCCGGGGCCTTTTTCGTCCGTCTCTCTTTTCCAGTTGCGCATCACTTCGAGGTTCCTGGCGGAAACATACATCGTGGCGTTCATCAGTCCGTCGCCCAGCCAGTCCACATATCGCTTCCAGTACTGCTCGTCCTCCAGCAGCTTCCGGATGTGGCGGGGCAGGATGGCGACACCGACATCATCCCCATCGTGCATGACGCCTGACAGAACCACATAATGCCTGTCGCTGACATTGCAGATGAGCAAATGCTCCGTCGAAGCGATGACCCGGATCAGGCCTTCGTCGATAAAAGGCTGTATCCGCGCCAGGATTTCATTGCGTTTTGACGATTGATTCCCTGTCTCCACCCGGAATCACCTCCTGCGTCATGATATCATGAAAGCCGGCGTGCGTCAAGGAAACCGCCTTCCGCCGCCGTGCCGGGCTGAACCGGACAAAAGCGGGCGGCACGCAGGCCCCTTCCCCGGCAAAAAAAGCAAGAAACGCGAAGAAAAGAAGCAGACAGCCGGGCCGGAGGGGTTGGCTGATTTCCTCTTTTCTGCTATCATAATCCCTGCGAAGAAAAGCGCCGGCGGGCGTGGGGCCTGCCATCCGCCACGAGAGGAGAATCAGCATGGATTTCAGCCGTCTGACCGCGTATCTGGACTATCTGCCCAAACTGAATGTCCCGGGCTGCGACCTGGCTGTGTACCGGGAGCATGAGCTGATTTACCGCCATCAGGCCGGATGGCGCGACGCGGCCCGCACGGTGCCGATGCGGGGCGACGAGGCCTTCTTGCTGTATTCCGCAACCAAGGTCTTCACCACCTGCGCCGCCATGCAGCTGGTGGAGCAGGGGAAGATGAAGCTGGACGAGCCGGTGAGCGCGTACCTGCCCGCCTACGCCAGCCTGACGGTGAATGACGGGGACGGCGTGCGCCCGGCCAGGACCGTGATGACCATCCGCCATCTGATGAGCATGCAGAGCGGCCTCAACTACAACGGCGATACGCCCGCGATCGAAAAGGTGATGAAGGCCCATCGGCAGCGGGCCACGACGCGCCAGATCGCCGAGGCCAAGGCGGAGGACCCGCTGGACTTCGACCCGGGCACGGATTTCCAGTACAGCTTCAGCCACGACGTGCTGGCCGCGGTGATCGAGGTCGTGTCCGGGCAGCGCTTCTCCGCGTACCTGCGGGAGCACATCTGGGAACCGCTGGGCATTCACGGCATGGCCATGCACATCAATGACGAGCTGCGGCAGCGGCTGTGCGCCCTGTATTCCTACGATCCCAGGACCTACAGCCTCCGGGAGCAGACGCAGCAGGAGATCGACGAGCGGTTCAATCCCGAGTTTGAGAGCGGCGGCGGCGGGCTGATCGGCGGCGTCAGCGATTACATCCGCTTTGCGGACGCGCTGGCCTGCGGCGGCCAGGGCCCGGACGGCACGCGCATCCTCTCCCCCGAGACGATTCAGCTGTGGAGCGCCAACCAGCTTTGCCCCCGGGGACGCCGCTCCTTCGACGGCTGGCATCGGGTGGGCTATTCCTATGCCCTGGGCGTGCGCACCCGGGTCGACACGCGCATCGGCGGCCCCGGCGCGCTGGGCGAGTTCGGCTGGGACGGGGCCGCGGGCGCGTGGGTGATGATCGATCCCTCGAACCGCCTCTCCGCCTTCTTCGGGATGCATGTGCTCAATTACGGCTACAATTACGACGTGATCCACCCCACCCTGCGCGGGCTGATCTATGAGGGGCTGCGCGGCTGAAAAAACACAACGGATGAGGAGATGACGGGAACCGTGGCAAGAATCATTACGGTCAGCAGACAGTTCGGCAGCGGCGGCCGGGAGCTGGGCAAGCGACTGTCGGACCTGCTGGGATGGGATTACTATGACCGGGAGATCATCCAGCTGCTGTCGGAGCAGGGGCTGGATCCGGACTACGTGCACCGGGTGCTGAGCGGCCACGGATGGCACCAGTACCAGCTGACCTACCGCAACAGCTTCCACCAGCCCTCCGGCTCGGCCTGGCGGCAAACGGAGGTGCTGGTGCGGCAGCGGGAGATCATCCGGGCTATCGCCGCGGAGGGCAACGACTGCGTGATCGTCGGGCGGGACGCGGACGTCATCCTGCACGACGAGGCGCCCTTCCGGATCTTTGTGTGCGCGGATCTCGGGAGCCGCCTCGCGCGCTGCGCCCGCTTCGAGGAGAAGAAGGAGCTGAACGACCGGCTGAGTGAGAAGGAGATTCTCCGGAACATCCGCCGGATCGACCGGAACCGCCGCCAGACCCGGGAAATCCTGACCGGGAAAAGCGCGGCGGACGGCAGCACCTTCGACCTGACTGTGAACGCGACAGGCTGGGACATCAAGAAGCTGGCGGAGGCTGTGGCGGAATTCTCTGCACGGTGGTTTGAAAGATGAAAGACGCGAAAGAAAAGACAAACCTGACTGAGGGCACCGTGTGGAAGAAGCTGCTGATCTTCTTCCTCCCCATCGCCGCGGGCACCATCATCCAGCAGCTGTACAACGCGGTGGACGGGCTGATCGTCGGCCGCTTCGTCGGCACCGAGGCGCTGGCGGCCGTCGGCGGCAGCTCCGCCCAGATCATCAATGTGCTGGTCGGCTTCTTTGTCGCGATGACGGCCGGCGCCTCCGTCATCATCGGGCAGATCTACGGCGCGGGCCGCACGGAGGATCTGCGGCGGGCCATCGGCACCTCCGTCAGCGTGATGGGGCTGTTCGGCCTCGGGCTGACGCTGCTGGGGCTCGCCGCGTCGCCGGCCATGCTCCGGCTGCTCCAGACGCCGGAGGAGACGATGGAAGGCGCCGTCATGTACCTGCGAATCTATTTCCTGGGCGTGCCGTTCCTGATGGTGCTGAACATGGAGTCCAGCATTCTGCGCGCGCTGGGCGATTCCTTCCATCCCTTCCTGTACATGGTGGTGGGCTGTGTGATGAACATCGTGCTGGACGCGGTCTTCGTGGTCGTGTTCGGCTGGGGCGTCGCCGGCGTGGCCATCGCCACGGTCGCGGCCCAGGTGGTGAACACGGCCCTGCTGACCCGGCTGCTGACCCGCGAGGGCCAGGAATACCGGCTGACCCTCCGGGACCTGGGCATCCAGCGCGTGTACCTGGCCAACATGCTGCGGCTGGGCATTCCGGCGGGCCTGCAGTCCTCCATGTACAGCATCTCCAACACGATCATCCAGGTCGCGGTCAATTCCCTGGGCACGGTGGTCGTGGCCTCCTGGGCCATGAGCGGGAAGACCGACGGCTTCTACTGGGCCGTCAGCAGCGCCATCGGCGCGGCCATTACCAGCTTCATCGCGCAGAACTACGGGGCCGGACGGACAGACCGGGTGCGGCAGTGCGTCCGGCAGGGGCTGATCATGCATTTCGTGATCACCGTGGCGCTCAGCGCGGCGCTGATGCTCACCGCGATCCCCGTGCTGCGGCTGCTGACGCCGGACGAGGCGGTGGTTCAGACCACCTGGCAGGTGATGTCCTACTTCGTGCCGTTCTACTTCACCTGGGTGCTGGTGGAGGTTCTGTCCGCCGTGCTGCGGGGCGCCGGCGACGCGGTGTATCCGGTGGTGATCATCGGCATCGGCATCTGCCTGTTCCGCGTGATCTGGATCCTGACGGTGTTCGCCTGGTTCGGCACGCTGCTATCCCTCTGCCTCTCCTACACGGTGTCCTGGACGATCACGAGCGCCGCGCTGGTGATCTATTACAAAAAGGGCAAATGGGCCAGCCGCCGGCGCCTGGTGGACCGCTGAGGCGCGGCGGAGAACCCATATGCCCTGGCCGAATCCGGGGTGAAAGAATGCTGCTGCCTGTTCTCGCAGCCGGTTTTGTCTCCGGCTGCTTCTGGGTCCTGTTTGCCTTCTGCTTCCACAGAGACCGGAGCAGATACCGCAACTGCTATTTCCTGTCCGCCGCGCTGCTGTCGATGATCCCGTTGATCCTCGCGCTCTCCGGGGACGCCTTTGCCGACGTCGCGGCCTTCATGGCCTGCGCAGCCCTGCTGTTTCTGCTGATCGTGCCCCTCTTCCTGATCTACAACGGCATCGTGATGATCCGCAGGGAAGGCAGGCACGCTTCGCAGCTGCTGTCCCTCGCCCTGGGCGTCATGATCCTGGTCGGCGAGGCGGCCTTCATCCATACCGTGCTGGGCTTTTACCTGAGCGACCGCTTCCCCACGGAGGCGGCGTTCTACCACTCGGCCTCCTACGTCATCGGCGCCGTCATCAGCGCGTCCGTCATCTACGTCTCCGCCGCGTTCCTGGTCTTCATGGTGTACATCCTGTTCCTGCAGGTTCTCCCGCGGAAGAAGGATTTTGACTTTGTGATCATCCACGGCGCGGGTCTGCTGGAGGGGAAGCGGATCTCGAAGCTGCTGGCCGACCGGCTGGACAAGGCAATCGAGGTGTACCGCAGCGACCCGACGCCGACCAAGCTGATCCCCTCCGGCGGGCAGGGCAGGGATGAAAGCCTCCCCGAGGCGGAAGCCATGCGCGCCTACCTCATCGAAAAAGGGATTCCGGCAGAAGACATCATACCGGAATCCCGCTCCGCCACCACGCTGGAGAACCTGCAGTTTTCAAAGCAGATTCTCGACCGCGCCGGAGGTCGGAGGTATACGGCGCTGGTCACCAGCAACTACCATGTGTACCGGGCGCTGCGCTATTGCCGGAAGATCGGCCTGCCCTGCATCGGCATCGGCAGCCACGTCGCCTTCTACTACTGGCCCAGCGCGCTGATCCGGGAGTTCATCGCCATCCACGCGGAGAAGAAGCACGCCGTGATCTTCGTTCTGGGCTGGCTGCTCTGCGTCGCCGCCGTTTTTCTCCCGGCGCTCGTATAAGCATTGGCCCGGTGCCGTATCCTCCTCCGTCAGCTGCCGCCGGTCAGGCTTTGGAAGACCTGGCCGTGATCTCCTCGCTGCGCTGTGCGGCGCTGTCCTTCGGCCCCCTGTAGAGCAGGCACATCATGGTCAGATCGTCGAACTGCTCCGCGCCGTTCACAAAGGCGTTCACCGCCCGGCGCACGTCGTGCAGGGTTTCCTCCGGGGAGGCCTCCGGGTTCTCGTTCAGGGCGTCCAGCATGCGCTGGGTGCCGAAGAGCTCATTGCTCGCGTTGGTCGCCTCCGGAACGCCGTCGGTGTAGACGAAGATCCGGTCGCCGGGCTGCAGCTGAATCTCGCACTCCTTGTAGCGGACGCCGTCCAGCCCGCCGATGACGAAGCCGTGCTTGTCCCGGTACAGCGCGTAATCGCAGCCGTGCTGCAGGGCGGGGTATTCATGGCCGGCGCTGGCGGTGGTGAGCTTGCCGGTGGAGATCTCCAGGATGCCGAGCCAGACCGTGACGAACATCTGCATCTTGTTGTTGGAGCAGATCGCCTCGTTGGTCTTGGCCAGGATCTCCGCGGGAGACGAGCCGAGCATGGCGCAGGACTGCAGGATGATCTTGGAGGCCATCATGAACAGGGCCGCGGGCACGCCCTTTCCGCTGACGTCGGCCATCACCATGCACAGATGATCCTCGTCGATGAGGAAGAAGTCATAGAAGTCGCCGCCCACTTCCTTGGCGGGCTCCATGGTGGCGTAGATGTCGAACTCCCGGCGGTCGGGGAAGGCGGGGAAGATGCTGGGCAGCATGCTCTCCTGGATCTGGTTCGCCATGTGCAGCTCGGTGCTGATGCGCTCCTTTTCGGCGGTGACGCGGGTGACCTCGTGCACATATTGCACGGTCTTGTGGGAGATCGCGGCGAAGGATTCGGCCAGCACCTCGATCTCGTCGCCGGTGCGGTAGGTGTCCTCCATTTTGAACTCCATGTCGCCCTCGCGCAGGTTCGCGAGGCGGTTCGTGATGGCGTTCAGCGGCTTCACGATGCGCTTGCCGAGCACGATGGCCATCGCCAGCATGAGCGCGGTCAGCAGGCAGACCGCCACGATGATCGTGGTCTGGGCCCGTCCGCTCTGCGCCCGGTAGGCGGCGACGGTTTCCATCTGAACGCTGTCATAGCTCGCCTGCAGCTGCACCACGGGGGCGTTGAGCTGCTCCTTGCCGAAGGCGGAGAGCAGCACCCAGCCGGCGCTGGGGATGGGCGCGCCGATCATGTAGAAGTCCTGCTCCTCGATGCGCACCAGGCGCACATCCGTCTTGTCCCCGAACGCGTCGTTGACAAGGGCGGACAGGGCCTCGTTCGTGGACTGGCGCAGGTTCAGCGTGGTGTCGCTGCCGTAGGTGTGGAAGATCTCCTCGTTGGGGGAATAGATCACGCGGCCGTCCTGGTCCACGATGATGCGGTAGCCGCCGTCCTCCACGGCGTCCTGCAGCACGCTCTCCATGTCCGCGCGGAAGATGTCCGCGCCGGCCACGGCCCGCAGCTGACCGTCCACGTACACCGGCATGGCCGCCTCCACACAGAAGGCGCCGGTGCTGAAGTCCTCCGTGTTGATGTGGAAGACGAGCCCGCCGGCCTCCGCCGCGCTGCGGTACCAGTCCCGCTGGCGGGGGTCGTAGTCCCGCGGGGTGCCGTCCGGCAGGAACCAGGTGTCCGAGCCGGTGTCAGCCTTGATGAAGGCGCCTTCCTCCAGCCCCAGGTAGATATTGCCGGAATCGGCCGCGCCGCACAGGGAGACCATGACGTCCGCGAGACTGGAAGCGGGGATCCCGTGATCCAGAAGGTCCTGGGGCTCCACGCCCGCGGCCATGACGATGTACGCGCCCAGCCGGCCGGGCGTGACTGTCTCCGGGCCGCCGGGCAGGCCGGGGGCATAGCTCTCCGGGCTTGCGAACATCACCTGCGCGTACTGGGCCAGCAGGGTGACCTGGGCCTTCACGCCGCGGAACATCTCATCCACAATCCGCGCTTCCCGGGTGGTCATGCGGTCGATGCTGATCCGCGTCACCGTGTCCAGCAATTCGGTAGTGAGCGCCGCCGTCTCGGACTTCTGCCGCTCGCCGGCCTCCGTCGACAGCGCGGTCAGCGTGCGGTTCTGGTAGACGCCCGCCACGGCAAACAAGACAATCAGCAGCGCGACGGTGATCAGGATCAGGTTGACGACCTTGTTCTCAATGCCGCCGATTACCAGATTCTTGAACTTTCTCACTGCCGGGATCTCCTTTCTGATTCAGGCACGCTCTCCAGGCGGAACTGTGCCCCGTCCGCAATCATCGCAGTGAGCCAGCCGCCTTTGCCGCAGCCGGTGTCGATGCAGATGACGCCTCGCTCCGGCAGGGGCAGCCACTCGCCGGGCTGCAGCGGTCGGGTTTCCTCCCCGTTCCCGGGGAAATATTTGGCATAGGGAAGGGCGATGTGGCCGACCACGGTCAGGCGGCCGGCATAGCTGTTGGTCAGGGTGGCGGTGTGGCTGTGGAGCAGGGTCTCCCGGTCGTTCAGCTCCACCGGCTCCTGCCGCACCGCGGCGTGCACCGCCTGCAGGCGTTCCCCCTGCCACCACAGCCGGCAGTGCGCCCGCAGCCAGGGAATGCTGTCCTCCATCCGCCCACCGTGCGCGCGGAAGCTCTTCACCGTTTCGCCGCGGCCCACCCGGTTCCAGACCATCAGCCGGCCCAGGGGCAGGTTCTCCGTCAGCAGATAGTCCTCATGATTGCCCCGCAGCAGCACAAAGCGCTCACCCCAGGTCTCCGCCAGCCGCTGCACGGTCTGGAACACGCCCCAGGAATCCGGCCCGCGGTCGAACAGATCGCCCAGCAGCACCAGCGTGTCCCCGGGCTGCGGCGCGGCCCGGTCCAGCAGGCCTTCCAGCGCGGCGCTGCAGCCGTGCACATCTCCGATCAGTATCGTTCGCATATCTCGCCTCAGATTTCCCGCACCGTGCCGCTGGCGGCTTCCGCCATCCGGCCGTTTTCAATGTGGAGCTGTTTGCCGCAGATCGCCAGGGCCGCCCGCCGGTGGGTCACGATGAGCACAGTCTTGCCCTTGAGGCGGGAGATGTTCTCCAGCACCTTCGCCTCCGTGGCCTCGTCCAGGGCCGAGGTGGCCTCATCCAGCAGCAGGATCGGCGCGCCCGAGAGCAGTGCCCGGGCGATGGCCACGCGCTGGGCCTGGCCCTCGCTGAGGCCGACGCCGCGCTCGCCCAGCACAGCCTCCAGGCCGATCTCGTCCACCAGCTTCTCCAGGCAGGCGGCCTCAATGACCTCGCGGAGCTCCGCATCCGTGGCCCCGTCGGTGAACATGGTCAGATTGTCCCGCAGCGTGCCGGAGAAGAGGGAATTGCCCTGCGGCACATAGGCGAAGAGCTCCCGCGTGCCGCGGCTGGCCGGATAGGTCTTCCCGCCGGAGCGGAACAGCACCTGGCCGGAGGTGGGCCGGTAGATGGCCAGCAGCAGCTGGAAGAGGCTGGTCTTGCCGCCGCCGGACTGGCCGGTCAGCGCGACGAAATCGCCCGAACGGATGGTGGCGCTGATGTCGATCAGCACGTCCTCCAGGCCGTCCCTGTACTGGAAGGAGACGTGCTCCAGGCGAATCTCGTCGAAAGTGCGCAGCTCCTCGCCCTGGGCCTCCTCGGGCAGATCGATGACCTCCATCAGCCGCTCCGCGGAGCTGACGACGCCGTAGGCCTGGGCGGCCAGGGAGATCGCGCTGGCGATGGGGGCCTGAATGCGGCCGACCAGCTGAATCAGCGCCGCCAGCCCGCCGTAGGTGAAGGTGCCCTGAAAGATCTTGACGCAGCCCCACAGGTTGCAGATCAGCCAGGCAATGTCGAACATGGAGCCCAGGCCCTGGTTCATCCAGATGGACAGGGAGCTGTTGCGCATCTGCTCCTGGGCCAGGGACATGCGGCGCTGCTCGATCTGCTGCAGGGCGCGCTCCTCGGAGCCCGAAGCCTTCACCACGCGGATGTTCTCGATATTTTCCTGCGTGCTGGCGTGCAGGGCGTCCTCCGCCTCCTGCATCCGCCGGTGCCGCCGCTTCATGGGCTCCCGGAACAGCAGGGAGAGCGCCACGCCCACGCAGGAGCCGCCGATGATCACCGGCAGGAAGCGCCAGTCCATCGTGACGAGGATCACCGCCGCGCCGATGAAGGACACCGCCGTCCGCAGCAGGGTGGGCAGCAGGCTCAGCATGCCGCCCTTCACCACCGATACATCGGAGAAGATGCGGTTCACCAGCTCGCCGCTGTGGTAGGGCTTCAGGGAGGCGTAGTCCTTGCCCATCAGGGAGACGGTCACCATGCGCTGCAGCTCCGTCTGGAGCCTGATGGAGGCCTTCGCGTTCACCCGCAGCGTGAAAAAGCTCAGCAGCCGGCCCAGCAGGCTGCAGCCCACCAGCAGGCCGCCGTACAGCCACAGCGCGCCTTCGTTGCCGGAGGTAGCCCCGTCGATCAGGCCGCGGGTGACCAGGGTGACCGACAGCGACACAAGGGCAGCCAGCACGCCCAGCAGGCTGATCAGCGCCACGGAGCCGCGCACCGGTTTGCTCCACCGGAAAATGGCCCGCAGCGCCGGGCTCCTGAAAGATGACCGGACCTTGCGGAGCGTGTCCTGCATACGCCCATCCCCCTTTCGCCGCGGCTTCGCTTTGCATACGTTCATCCAATATACAGATTAGCCCAAACGGGCGGGAAAATCAAGTGTTTTCTGCTGATTTGCTGCGTACAGGAATCCCGCAGCCGGGCAACCTGCCGCATTCTTTCGGATCATCACCGCATGGCATGCCCATTTCTCCGGAAACGCCGGAATGACCGCAGTTAGCGTCATGCGGGAATGAACAGCTCCGGCAGAAGACGGAATTTCCACATTTTTGGCCAAAAAGAAGCTTGACATCCCCCATTGCGCATGGTATATTCTGGAATAGGCCGACAGGGCCTATTGCGGCTCCGGCAGCCGGGACAGGCAGGGTTTGGCGATGAGTGAGCACACAAACGGTACCGAGTTTCTGCGGGAGATGCGCAGACGCAATCCCGGGAAGGCCGGCAGCTTCAGCGCGTTTTCGGCCTTTCTCGGGCGGAAGGCCCGGCAGCAGGGCGTGCCGCTGAACGGGCAGTTCGAGCTGACGCCCCTGTGCAATTTCCGCTGCGAGATGTGCTATGTGCGGATGGACCCGGAGCGGCTGGGACGGCCGCTGCTCACGCCGGCGCAGTGGAACAGCCTGATCTCGCAGGCCGTGGAGGCGGGCATGCTCCATGCCACGCTCAGCGGCGGCGAATGTCTGGCGTATCTGGGCTTCCGGGAGGTCTACGAACACATTCAGCACCTGGGCTGCGAGGTGGAGGTGTTCACCAACGGCTCCCTGCTGGACGAGGACTGGATCGACTTCTTCCGGCAGCATCCGCCCGCGGGCATCCACATCACGCTCTACGGTGACAGCGAGGACGCCTACGAGCGGGTCACCGGGCAGCGCGCCTTCGGGCAGGTGCTCCGCAGCATCCGCCGGATCAACGAGGAGAAGCTGCCGCTGCACATCAATGTCACGCCCTGCCGTGCGCTCGGGGAGGCCGTGTTCGGCACGATCCGCCTGGCCTCGGAACTGAGCCGGAGCGTGATGGTGAATCACCTGCTGTCTCAGCCCCGCGAGGAAACCGGCCGCGCCGACGCGGTGCGCGATCTGGACGAGGCATGCTACATCCGGATCCTGCAGTACCAGAACGAGCTGAAGGGCATCCGGACGCAAACCTGCCCGGCCCATCTCCTGCCGCCCGAAGGAGGGCCCGACCGGGGCGGCGTGCGCTACGGGGTTCTGTGCGGCGCCGGCCGTTCCGGATTCAACGTGAACTGGCAAGGCGTCATGACACCCTGCAACGAGCTGGAGAGCATCCGCGCCAATCCGCTGGAAACCGGCTTCGCAGCGGCCTGGGCGCAGCTGCGGGAGGCTGTCGGCCGCTGGCGGCGCGCCGCCGTGTGCGAGGGCTGCCCCTATGAAGGGGTATGCGAGAGCTGCGTCGGGCGTGTGGCCGCCTTCGCGGAGCCGGGCACATGGCCCCATGCGCTCTGCGAGAGAACCAAGCGCTTTGTGCAGCAGGGCGTGTACCCCATGCCGGAATGCGAGCCGCATTCTCATACAGGAAAGGAATGAGCCAGAAATGAAGAAGACCTACGAAACCCCCGTCGCTGAAAAGCTCGACTTCGACTACACCGACACGGTGGTGGCCTCGGGCCTCGTGACCAGCCAGGGTGCCGCCGACGGCTGCTCCGTCACGCCGAACGGCCGCCTGCTGGAGAATGGCGCGACCTGCCAGAAGGATCCCGACCGGCCCAAGAACAAGAAGTGCTACAGCTGAGACAGCGCACAGCCGGCGGCCATCGGCTTTGGCAACGGGGCACCTCCGCGCGGCGGGGTGCCCTTTCTCTGAAGCGCGCGCAAAGGGACAGCACAAGATGATCCAGAATCTTTCATTGGCACAGTGGCACAGGCTGGCCGGAGAGGGCGTCTGTCCGCCGATGCGCGTCCAGGTGATCGGGATCAGCATGATTCCGCTGCTGCGCGCCCGGCGCGACTATGTCACAATCGTGCCGGTCACAGAGCCGCCGCAGCGGGGCGACATCATGCTCTTCGCCGATCCGCTCCGCGAAAAGCGCTATGTGCTGCACCGCGTGTGGCAGGTGGGGGAAGACGCCGTGCTCTTCTGGGGCGACAACTGCGCCCGCCCGGACGGCTGGATCCCGCTGTCCCAGGTCTGGGGCAAGGCCGTGCTGATCGAGCGGGGGAAGCGGCGGATCACGCCCGATCCCGCGAAGGGGCTGCGTCTGGCGCGGTGCTGGCATGTGGTCGGGAAGGGCTGGCGCTTTGTCAGGAAGGCGTACCACTGGACACGGAACCGCATCAGGAAGGTGTTCCGCAGGCAATGAGCAAGCATGAGGCAAAGAGCAGCATATATTACCGCATTGCGGACGTGACCCTCCGCTCGGAAATCGCGCTTCCGTCCTTTGCGGCCTTCGAGGTGCCGCCGGCAGACGCGGAGGTGACGCTGACCCTGACTGACGAGAAGGCGCCGGCCGGGAGCGAGATCCGCTCCGGCAGCATCCTGCACCGCAAGCTGGCGGACGGCTGGTTCTGCCACACCGTGGCCGGCGATGACGAGGGCCTGTTCATCAGCCGCGACTATGCCACGCTGCGGTACCGGGCGGAGGGCAGGGCCGGCGGCTGGTCCGCCCAGCGCTATGTCCGGCTGGCCCTGGAGTGCCTGCTGGCCCGCAGGGGCTTCGTGTCCATCCACGCCGCGGCGGTGGAGCTGGACGGCGAGGCGTACCTGTTCACCGCGCCGTCGGGCGTCGGGAAGTCCACACGGGCCAGGGCCTGGATCGAGTCCCTCGGCGCTTGCCTGGTGAGCGGCGACCGGCCGCTGATCTGTGTGGAGACGATGGAGTTCTTCGGCGTGCCCTGGGACGGGAAGGAGCAGTGCTTCCGCAATGTGCGCATCCCGCTGAATACCATCTGCGAAGTGCGCCGCGGAAAGGCCCTCCACGGCCGCCGCCTGAGCCAGCCGCAGAGCCGCAGGCTGCTCATGCGTCAGTGCTTCCTCCCGATGTGGGACACGGAAACCGCGGTCATCCAGATGCGGAACATTCTTCGGCTGTCCCGCGACGCGAGGATCCTGCGCGTGTTCGGCGGCAGGTCCTCCGGCGACGCGAAGCGCCTGTACAAAATGATCCGCAAGCACAGCTATCACAAGGAGGAACCGGATATGAAAGCAAAGCCTGGCTTTACCGTGCGCCGGCTGGTCGGGGAATATGTGCTCATGCCGATTGATGAGAACATCGCCGCCTTCAACGGTGCCGTGATGCTCAACAGCGTCTCCGCCTTCATCTGGGAGAAGCTGCAGCAGGAGATTTCGCGGTCGGAACTGCTCGCGGCGGTGCTGGCCGAGTTTGAAGTGGACGAGGAGACGGCTGCGAAGGACCTGGACGCGCTGCTGGCGGAGCTGACGCGGCTGGGCCTCATCGAGCAGGGCTGAGCGCAGGAGAGGGAAGCCTCTCCTTTTTGATTCGGTCCCTGCTCGATCTATGGGGGAAGGACACCCTTTTCCGACGGAAAAGGGCTTTCCTTCCCCCATACCCCCATCTTTCCGAAAAGGCCGTTCTGGGGGGATGGGGCGTTCAAGGCGCGCGGCATGATCCGGACACGTTCGTGCGCGGCCTGCCTCACGAGCCTGGGCAGCAGTCAGGTTCGTTCGTTTGTTTTTTTCTGTTTTCCCGATTGTTTTTGCTTGACGCCGTCCCCGCTGTGTGATAGATTATTTTTTTGTTGGACTATCCACAAGGAGGGATCGGTATGACGGCGATCGGGTTTGACAATGACCTCTACCTGCGGATCCAGAGCGAAAAGATCCGGGAGCGGATCAGCCAGTTTGGCGGCAAGCTGTACCTGGAATTCGGCGGCAAGCTCTTCGACGACTTCCACGCCTCGCGCGTGCTTCCCGGCTTCAAGCCGGACTCCAAGATCACGATGCTGATGCAGCTGCGGGAGCAGACCGAGATCGTCATCGCGATCAACGCCGAGGACATCGAGAAGAACAAGGTGCGCGGCGACCTGGGCATCACCTATGACCAGGATCTGCTGCGCCTGGTGGACGCCTTCACCAGCTGCGGGCTGTATGTGGGCAGCGTCGTGATGACCCGCTGGGCGGATCAGCCGGCCGCCGTCGCCTATGAGAAGAAGCTCCAGACCCTGGGCCTGCGGGTCTACCGGCATTACCCCATCCCCGGCTATCCCTCCGCGCTGTCGCTGATCGTCTCCGACGATGGCTACGGGCGCAATGACTACATCGAGACCAGCCGCCCGCTGGTGGTGGTCACCGCGCCGGGCCCGGGCAGCGGCAAGATGGCCACCTGCCTCAGCCAGCTCTACCACGAGCAGAAGCGCGGCGTGCAGGCCGGCTACGCGAAGTTCGAGACCTTCCCCGTGTGGGACCTGCCGCTGGATCACCCGGTGAACCTGGCCTACGAGGCCGCCACCGCCGACCTCAGCGACGTCAACATGCTGGATCCCTTCCACCTCGCGGCCTACCGGCAGGAGGCCGTGAACTACAACCGGGACGTGGAGGTCTTCCCGGTGCTGCGGGCGATGTTCCAGCGCATCTTCGGCGAGAGCCCCTATCAGAGCCCGACCGACATGGGCGTCAACATGATCCGCAAGTGCATCGTGGACGACGGGGTCGTGTGCGCCGCCGCCCGGCAGGAGATCATCCGCCGCTGGTACGAGGCGCGCTGCGAGAACCGCAAGGGCAACGCCTCCGGCGCCCCCGCGGACAAGATCGCCCTGCTGATGGAGAAGGCCGGCATCTCCGCCGCGGATCGGCCGGTGATCGGCGCCGCGGACGAGCTGGCCCAGGCGACCGGCCTGCCCGCCGCCGCCATGCAGCTGCCCGACGGCCGCGTCATCACCGGCAAGACCAGCCCGCTGCTGGGCGCCTCCTCCGCGCTGATCCTCAACGCGCTCAAGGAGCTGGCCGGCATCCCGGACGAGATCAAGCTGATCTCCCCGGCGCTGATCGAACCCGTGATGGAGCTGAAGGTGAAGTACCTGGGCAACCACAACCCCCTGCTGCACATCGACGAGATTCTGATCGTGCTCTCCATCGAGGCCCAGACCAGTGAAGCCGCCCGGACCGCCTACGCCTGCCTGCCGCAGCTGCGCGGACTGGAGGTGCACTCCTCGGTGATCCTCTCCCAGGTGGATGCCGGCACCTTCCGCAAGCTGGGCGTCAACCTGACCTGCGAGCCCAGCTATCATTCCAAAAAACTGTATCACAAATAAGCCGGACGCTTGACAGCATCCGCCCGATCATCTATCATCACCATGAGAACGAGGGGGCCGCGTGCCGGCTCCCGTCAGGAGGAAACGGCAATGGCTGAACTGACTATGGACAAGCTGGTCGCGCTGTGCAAGAACCGCGGCTTCATCTTCGCCGGCAGCGAAATCTACGGCGGCCTGGCCAACACCTGGGATTACGGTCCCCTCGGCGTGGCCTTCAAGACCAATGTGAAGCGCGCCTGGTGGCAGAAGTTCGTGCAGGAATCCCGCTGGAACACCGGGCTGGACTGCGCGATCCTGATGAACCGCGAGGTGTGGGTGGCCAGCGGCCACGTCGGCGGCTTCAACGACCCGCTGATGGACTGCAAGGCCTGCAAAGCCCGCTTCCGCGCCGACAAGCTGATTGAGGACTTCACCCATGGCGCCGAGACCGGCGACGGCTGGACCAACGCCGAGCTGGAAAAGTACATCGCCGAGCATGACATCGTCTGCCCGGTCTGCGGCAAGAAGGATTTCACCGGCATCCGCCAGTTCAATCTGATGTTCCGCACCCATTCCGGCGTCACCGAGGACGCGGCCAACGAGATCTACCTGCGCCCGGAGACCGCCCAGGGCATCTTCGTCAACTTCCAGAACGTGATGCGCACCACCCGCAAGAAGCTGCCCGCCGGCATCGCGCAGATCGGCAAGAGCTTCCGCAACGAGATCACGCCCGGCAACTTCATCTTCCGCGTGCGCGAGTTCGAGCAGATGGAGCTGGAATTCTTCTGCAAGCCCGGTGAGGATCTGGAGTGGTTCAACTACTGGCGCTCCTTCTGCCGCGACTGGCTGCTGGCCCTGGGCATCCGGGAGGAGAGCCTCCGCCTGCGCGACCACGAGCCGGAGAAGCTGGCCTTCTACAGCAAGGCGACCACGGACTTCGAGTTCCTGTTCCCCTTCGGCTGGGGCGAGCTGTGGGGCATCG
>CAMNHF010000036.1 GCA_946538975.1 uncultured Clostridia bacterium
ACTCTTTGAACGTTTTCCAGATAGTGCCACGTTTAGCTGTTACAGAGTACTAGAGGGATCAGGAAAGTCCGTTTCAGGAAAGTGGACTTTCCTCAAGTTGACTTTCCTATCCTACCCCATGCCGGTTTCGCGGGCAAGGGCGGCTGGATGACTTCTTCAAAATTCAACACGAAAAACGCGCGCCGCCCGCCTCCAGCAGGCTCCGGTCGCCGGTCAGCCGCCACCAGCTGCGCAGGGCGTAGGCGATGTCGGCGCTGATGTGAATCTGCTTGTCCCGGAAATAGGTGCGCACCGGCCGATGGGTGAAGACGTCCACCACGTTGAAGTTCGTGCAGCCCTCCTCGCCGCCGTCCTGGCTCTCCCAGGCATAGAAGGCCCCGCGGTAACCGTACCCGGCGGCCTTTTTCAGCGCCCCGGGCAGGGTCTCGATGCGGTAGCGCAGGAGGCTGCGGGCGATCTCCGGCTGGGTGTGGACGAACATCGGGAAGAAGAAGATCTCGGAATCCCAGAAGATGGCGCCCTTGTAGGTCTGGCCGGACAGGCCGCGGGCCGGGATGGAGCGGCTCCGGGCGTGCCGGGGCGCGATGGCGTTCAGATGGTACTGGCTGGCGTGGAGGGCCAGCTGCGCCTCCTCCGTGCTGTCCAGGTCGATCAGCGAGCGGCGGTGGATGGCCTCCCATGCGGCCTCATGGGCCTCAAGGCAGCGGTCGAAGCCCGCCTCTGCCGCCGCCTGCGCCAGCCGCCGCGCCTTCTCCCCGGGCGTGGGGCCGTCCAGGGAGGTGCAGATCGCCGCGAACACCGCCACGGTCAGCGTCTCGCCCCGCTGCACCCTGCGGCGCAGCACGCGGCAGTCCTCCCCCTCCGTCCACGCGGCGGCGGAGTCCGTCCGCAGCGTCTGGGCCGCAGCCACGGTGATCCCCTTCTCGCCGGTCACCGCCTCGCACAGCAGCGTCCCGCCCGGCCGGCTGCGGAAATCATGGAGATGCGGGCCGTTGATGTCCCAGATTTCCCGGGAGATGCCCACACGCAGGACGATCTCACTGTCCTCCTCAAAGCGGAAGCGGAGGCGGTCGGCGGCCAGGTGCTCCTCCGCCATGGAGGCGAAGCGCTCGCCCGTGATCGTCACCGGGCCGAAGTCGGTCTCCCGCCGGTACACGCCCGTGCGGTAATCCAGCGCGGTCATGTGCCGCAGCGGCGCGCGCCCGGCCAGATCCATGGGCCTGCCGTCCATCGTCAGGCGGAAGAAGAGCACGCGGGGCGCGTTCACCGGCTCCCGCCACTTCTCGCCGCAGCGGTCGTAGACGCCGGCCAGGGTCACCGCGGGGAAGCAGTCCGGCCCGCACTCCTCCGGCACGCCGCGCAGGCCCATATAGCCGTTGGCGGAAAGAAAGCGGTTGCCGTCCGCAGCCGCTTCCCCGGGATCAAAGCCTTCTTTTCGGAGCGTCCACACGTCCATGTGCTGTCCTCCTGCGTTCAGCGGGCGGGAATGCGCGTTTCGGCGGCGGTCAGCGTGCAGGGCTGCCCGTATACCCGCACGGTCAGCGGCTCGCCCTCCGCCAGGGAGAAGCCGGTTTCCTCCGGCGCCAGGCGCACGCGGATGATCCTCCCCCGGTACACGATGGAGAAGCACAGCCGCTGCCAGCGCTCCGGCAGCCGCGGCGTGAAGCTGAGCCCGTCGCCGTCGCTGCGCAGCCCGCCGAAGCCGTAGACGATGTTCGCCCAGGCCATGGCGATGCTGGTGATGTGGAGGCCCTCCCGCGTGTTGCGGTTGTAATTGTCCAGATCCAGCCGGGTCGCGAAGCCGAAGAAGTCCACCGCCTCGTCCATCTTGCCCAGCTCCGCCGCGAGGATGGAGTGGATCGCCGGGGACAGGGAGGACTCATGGATCGTGCGCGGCTGGTAGAACTCGTAGTTGACCCGCTTCACCGCCTCCGGGAAGGAGGAGTTGTACAGATAGAGCATCATCAGCACATCCGGCTGCTTGATCATGTCCGTGCGGTAGATGCGGTCGTAGGACCAGTGGTCGTACAGGGGGAAGTCGCTGACCGGGATGGACTGGATGTCCGTGTGCGGCAGGTTGAAGTAGCCGTCGTGCTGCTCGATGAGGCCGCTGGCGTCCTGCGGCAGGGCCATGTTCTCGGCGATCTCCCGCCAGCGGGCGATTTCCGCGTCCCCCAGGCCGGTTCTTTCGCGCAGGGCTGCGCAGGCGGCGGGCTGCTCCCGGGCCATCAGCGCCAGGGCCTCGGCGGCGCTCTCCAGGGTGCGCTTGCCCATGTAATTCGTGTAGGCGTTGTTGTTCACCATCATGTGGAACTCGTCCGGCCCCATCACGCCGAAGAAGCCGTATTTCCCGGTCACGCCGTCCCGCCCGGCCCGGCTGGCCAGGAAGCGCGCGATCTGCAGCAGCATTTCCGCGCCGCAGTCCCACAGGAAGGCCCGGTCGCCGGTCAGGTGCACATAGTGCCAGATGCCGTAGGCCACGGCGGTGCTGGGCTGCAGCTGCAGGCTGGCGTGCTGCCACAGCGGGCAGGCCTCCTCGCCGTTCATCGTGGCGATGGGATAGCAGGCCCCCTCGCAGTCCAGCATCTTTGCCCGCTCCATCGCCATCGGCAGGGTGTGGAAGCGGAACAGCAGCAGGCTCCTGGCCGCCGCCGGATTCGTGAACAGGAAGAAGGGCAGGCAGCAGCTCTCGGTGTCCCAGAAGGCGTGACCGTTGTAGGCCTCGCCGGTCAGGCCCTTCGCGCCGATGTTGTGGCGCAGGCTGCCGCCGTTGTAGGTCTGCGTCAGCTGGAAGATGCAATAGCGCACGCCCTGCTGCTCCGCCGCGACGGCCTGCGCATCCGCTGCGGGGGCCGCCTCGATCGTGATGTCCGAGGTGCGCCACAGGCCCTCCCAGTAGCGCCGCTGCGCCGAAAGCAGCTCCTCCGCCGGCACCGCGGCGCAGGCCTCCAGGGCTGCCGTGCCCTCCGCCCAGAGCTTTTCGCCGGACGCGCCGTCATAGCGCAGCACCACGCGCCGGTCCACGCGGGCCGTCTCGCCCCTGCGCAGGGGCACCGTGGTTTTCAGGCGGACGGTCTGGCCCTCGCCCTCGGCGGTGACCGGCGCCGGAGACTGCAGCACGGCCCCGGCGAACATCTCCTGCCCGGAGCGCAGCGTGCGGGCCTGCACAAGGCCGCATTCGCCCTCGGCCTGCACGCGGACAGCCTGCCAATAGCAGGCTTTCCGCCCCTCGTGCACCGTGTCGAAGGACAGCGTGGCCGTGTATTCCGCCTCGCCCGAGAAGTTCAGCGGCTCCAGCTCGACGCGCTGCAGGGCCCGCTCGCGGCAGACCATGTCCAGCGCCCGCAGGAAGGTGACGCGCAGCTCCTTCCCCGCCGCGGTCTGCCAGACGAAGCTCCGCCGCAGCGTGCCCGCGCGCAGGTCCAGCTCCCGCCGGAAATCGCGGAACCGCACCCGGCCCAGATCCAGCCGCTCGCCGTCCAGCACGAGGTCGGTCATCAGCCATTCGGCGGCGGGGATCATGAAATGGCTGTGGTCGATGATGCCGCGGTAGGAGCGGCCGATGTCCTCCAGGTCGTACACGCCGTTCACGTAGCTGCCGCGGAGGCTGTCCACGGCGCCGCCCTCGTCGGAGCAGCCGCGCACGCCCATGGACTCGTTCGCAAGGGAAAACACGGACTCACTCACCCGGGCATAGGCGGGATCAAAGCCGTTCTCAATGATTTTCCAGGGATCCACCGCAAAGTGGACGTCCGCTGCTTTTGCCATGTGCACACCCCTTCCGCGCCGCAATCAGCCCTTGATGCCCACGGAGACCGTGTTCTCCGTCAGCTGCTTCTGGAAGATGAAGAACAGGATGATGGGCGGAATCATCGAGAAGACCACGGCGCGCATCATCGTGTCCGCGTTGACCGTCTGCTCCGTGCTGAAGACGAACAGGCGCACCATGACCGTCTGCCGCTCGCCGCCGCGCAGCACCAAATAGGGCAGCAGGAAGTCCGACCAGGCCGCATTGACCGCAAAGATCGCGATCACCGCGCAGATCGGCCGGGACAGCGGCAGCACGATGCGGAAGAACACCTGCAGCTGGTCGCAGCCGTCGATGCGGCTGGCCTCGATGATCGACCGGGGCAGGGATTCAAAGAACTGCGTGAACAGGATGACATACATCGCGTTCGCGCCGTAGCTGAGCCACAGCGGGACAAAGGAATTGCCCAGGCGCAGGTGCTGGATGTTCATGAACAGGGGCACGATGCTGATGGTGGTCGGCATCAGCAGGGACACCATGATGAGCTTGCGCACGACGCCGGAGCCTTTCGGCTTCAGGATGCCCAGGCCGTAGCCCAGCAGGCCGTTGAAAATCAGCGCGCACACCACGCTGCCGGTCACGGAGATCAGCGAGTTCAGATAGTTCTTCGCGATGCCCAGCTGATCCCAGGTCCGGGCGAAGATGCCGAAGTCAAAGACCGAGGGCAGGATGCTGGTGCTGGAGAGGAATTCCTTCAGATCCTTGAAGCCGGCCAGGCAGACCCACAGGATGGGGAACAGCGCGAAAACCGTCACCAGCACGCAGGCCGCGATCACAAAGCCGTAGCCGATCCGCACAGGGCGGGCGTGCAGGTCGTATTCCCGGATTACGCCGGTATGGCGGATTGCCTTCATCTGCGCCGCACCCCCTTCAGTCCCAGTCCGATTCGCGGCGGTTCAGCCAGGAATAGACGGCTGTCATCGCCAGCAGAATCAGGGTCACGATCACCGCGACGGCGGAGGCCTTGCCGTAGTTCATCGAGCCGCCGAAGGCATACTGCCACATCAGCTGCATCAGCGACAGCGAGGCATTGTCCGGCCCGCCCTTGGTCAGCACCATCGGCTCGTACATGATCTGGAACACGGAGATGATCTGCAGGATCAGCAGCGTGCCGGCCAGCTTGCGGATCGCGGGCAGGGTGATGTGGAAGATGCGCTGCCGCACAGTGGCGCCGTCGATCGTGGCGGCCTCGTACAGCTCCGGGCTGATGCCGGCCATGCCCGCCATGTAGATGAGGGCGGTGGAGCCGGCCCCCTTCCACGTGGCGATGATGATGAGGATGGGAATCACCCAGTCCGCCCGGGTCAGGTAGGTCTGCGCCGGGATGCCCAGGCGGCTGAGCAGGATGTTCAGCACGCCGGACTTCTCGCCGGAGAAGAAGGCCGACCAGAGGATGATGACCGCCAGGCCCGGCAGCATGTTCGGCAGATACACCGCCGTGCGGAAGAAGCTCTTCCCGCGGGTCGTCTCGCCGATCAGCAGCGACAGCAGCACCGGCAGGCCGAAGCCGATCAGCAGCGACCAGAACGTGTAGGAGAAGGTGTTCACAAGGGCCTGCAGGAAGTCATCCTTGCCCGTGACGCTGACGAAGTTGTCCAGCCCGATGAAGCGCACCAGCTCCACATTCCGCGTCTTGTACAGGCTCATGCGGACGCTCTCGAACAGCGGCTCCCAGACAAAGAAGGCCATCAGAACCAGGCCCGGCAGCATGATCAGCCAGGATTTCAGGTGTTCAACCGTCCTGCCGCCGGGGCGGACGGCGCGCTCGGCCCTGCTCATGCAGTCACCTCCGGCAATGGGGAAGGCGCGGACAGCCGCGTCCGTTTTCCGCTCAGTAGTCGTTGATCTCGTCGTCCAGATACTCCTGGAAGGAGTCCTGCGCCTTCTGCAGCGCCTTGGTCACGTCCGCGCCTTCGCGGGTGATGACGCGCTGGATGACGGCGGTCAGCTCGCGGTAGAGCTGCTGGGCGAAGACCGGCTCCTCCGATTTCAGCGTGATGGAGCCGTCGTCCAGGGAGCCGAAGAAGTCGCTGTACAGCCGCATGTCGACATTGCTGAATTCCTCGACGATGGCCTGCTTGGCGGCGTTGTAGTCCGCGTCGGTCCAGGCGCTGATCGCGGGCAGCACGGGGGCGCCGCGGTCGCGCTTGGCGGCGTAGTCCGCGCGCATGCCGGCGATGATGCTCTCATCCAGGAAGGGCAGCTTGCCCAGCACCTTCAGGTAGGCCATCAGGGCGATCGCCTGATCGGGCGTGATGTCCGGCGAGAACATGTAGCAGGTGCCGCCGGCCAGGGCATAGCGGCCCGCCTCGCCGGCCGGGAAGGGCACCAGCGCGAAGTCCTCCACCGGCAGGCCCTTGTTGGCGGTGGGCTGATCCACGCTGTCGTCGGCGGCGAAGTTCATGGCCGCCTCGCCGGTGCCCAGCAGGGAATGCGCGCCCGCCCAGTCCGTGGTGGTGGCGTCGGCGTTCAGGATGTCATACTTCCAGCGCAGGTCGCGGATGTACTCCATGGCGGCGATGCACTGGGGCGAGGTGAAGTTGCAGACCCAGCGGCCGTCCTCGTCCTGGTATTCCAGCGCGTTCTCCCCCACGCAGCCGAAGTTCCAGGCGATGTTCGTGAACAGCCAGCCGCCGTAGGCCTCGCTGGCCGGGAACACCAGGCCCGCCTTGCCGGTCTTCTCGCGGATGATCTGGCCGTACTCCGCCAGCTCCTGCAGGGTCTTGGGATACATGGGCAGGCCGTCCTCGGTCATCAGGCCCGCCTCCCGGAACAGCTCGATGTTGATGTGCATGCCCAGGACGTAGCCGTCGCGGGGCAGGCCGTAGATGCGGCCGTTCTCATCCGCCAGCATCTCCACATAGGCCGGGCTGAACTTGTCCAGCACGCCGAACTGCTCCAGCGCGTCGGTCACGTCGCCCACCAGGTGCTGGCTGATCAGCAGCTGCGGATCGGTGAAGGGCGGCTGGAAGATGCTCGGCGCCGTGCCGCCCTTGGCCATGGGCACGTAGTTGCTGAGCGTGTAAGAGTAGTAGTCGGGCACCAGCGTCACGTTCGGATACTGCACGGCCATGATGGCGCGGTAGTTCTCGAACAGCGCCTTCTCCGCGTCGGGCGCCGTGTCCGAGGGCCAGTTGCCCAGGGTGATCGTGCAGGTGAGGCCCGCGTCGATGAGGCCCACGTCCTGCGCGGCGGCGGGACAGGCGGCCAGGATGAGCGAGAGCGCCAGCAGCATGCACAGCGCGGTGGACAGCTTCTTCATTCCGATTCCTCCTCCTGAATGCGTCGATGTTATCAAATTTGGTTTAGTTTAACGCTTAACCTACTGGTATTATAGTGGGTTCGGCCCGCTTTGTCAATAGGAAATTTGCCGCGGCTTTCCCCCATGGCCGGCGGGAGGGAGAATGATCGGCGGATCGGGGAGCGTGGGCCCGCCGCCCCTTTCATTTTTGGACAGCAAAAAACCTCCGCAGACCTGCTGCAGAGGTTTCGTGGTGGCTCAAATAGGACTCGAACCTATGACACTCCGGGTATGAACCGAATGCTCTAGCCAACTGAGCTATTGAGCCAAATGGTTGCGGGGGTAGGACTTGAACCTACGACCTCCGGGTTATGAGCCCGGTGAGCTACCAAGCTGCTCCACCCCGCGTCACGCACCCTCACGGTGCATGAGGTATCATACATGATTTTGTCGGTTTTGTCAAGGCTTATTTTTTTGGCGTTCGCGCCTGCCGGGCAAACCCCGCGTTACTACTCAGCGTCTGGGGGAAGGGAAACCTTTTCCGGGTGGAAAAGGCTTTCCCTTCCCCCAGGCCCCTATCCTTTCCCAAAGGCCTCATTTCGGGGGGGATGGGGATTCTTTTGTGATGCATGCGCAACCGGACACGCTCATGTCCATAGGGCCCGCTGGCTGAGTAGTAACAGCCCCGCCGAGGAGGGCGTTCCCGGTGCCCTCGTCAGGGACTGCCCCGCCTTGCTGATCCCGCAAAAAATCCCGCCCCGCCCCCTTGCGCAAAACCGCCGGGCATTGTATAATGAGGGCAGAGCACAGGTTTAACGCTCAACTTCATACAGAGACAGGGAGGAGCATTCGGATGCAAAAGCAATGGATCACCCTGCTGACCGTCCTCGCGCTGCTGTGCGCGCTGCAATTGGGGACAGCGCGCGCCGAGGGCGAGCCGACCCGCCTGACCCTCTACGAGGGGCCGAAGACCATGACCAGCTCCGCCGACGCGACGGTGTGCGTGAACGGCTATGAGCTGTTCGTGTACGACGCGATGGTGAATCACGAGCATATCTGGAACGCCAACACCCAGCCCTCCACCACCCCCATGACCTACTTCGACTTCTCCGGCACCGCCGTCGTGGAGGTGCGCATGCCGGGGCTGGACAAGCCGGTGGAGAGCGCCGAGGTGCTGCCGCTGTCCCGGGGGATCGTGCCGGAGGTGCGGGAGGGCACCGTCCGCTTCACGGTCACCGAGCCGGGGGCCTACACCGTCGTGTTCAACGGCAGCGTCAACAAGGCCCTGCACCTCTTCGCCAACCCGCCGGAGGAGAACGTGCCCGATCCCGACGACCCCAATGTGTACTGGATCGGCCCCGGCGAATGGGTGATGGACGCCATCTCCCTGAAGGACGGCCAGACGCTGTACCTCTCCGGCGGCGCGGTGCTGCACTCCATTGTCTCCGTCGCCGGCGCGTCGGACGTGCGCATCTGCGGCCGCGGCATCATCGACGGCAGCGACTATCCGGCCTGGAACCAGCCCGGCTCCACCGCGCGCGTGCCGATCGACCTGAACCACGCGAAGAACGTCTCCGTGGAGGGCATCATCCTGATCAATTCCAACTGCTGGAACTTCAACTCCTACTCCTCCCGGAACGTGACCGTCGACAATGTGAAGATCATCTCCGGCCGCCAGAACGGCGACGGCTTCACCTTCCAGTCCTGCACCGACCACGTGGTGACGAACTGCTTCGCCCGCACCTGGGACGACAGCCTGGTCATCAAGAACTATTCCGGCTCCACGAAGGGCATCACCTTCCGCAATATCCAGATCTGGACGGATCTGGCCCAGTCCATGGAGATCGGCTACGAGACGGACAAGGGCCTGACGCTGGATCCCGAGATCAGTCAGGTGCTCTTTGAGGACATCACGGTGCTGTACAACTTCCACAAGCCCGTGATCAGCATCCACAACAGCGACGACGCCTTCGTGCACGACATCACCTACCGCAATATCACCGTGGAGCACGCCTTCATGCAGGGCGACAACGGCATCAACAAGGAGCTCATCGAGATGACCCTGCAGAACTCCAGCTGGTCGACCGTGCGGGATGAGTTCGGCTCCATCGACGGCGTGCTGATCGACGGCCTCACCGTGCTGAGCACCGCGGACGGCAGGGTGCCCGCCTCCCGCTTCGCCGGGCAGAGCGAGGAGCACCGCATCACCAACGTGACCCTGCGCAATGTGACCATCCTCGGCCAGCCCGTCACCACGCTGAAGGAAATGAAGCTCTCCGTCAACGACTACTGCGAAGGCATCACGATCGAATGAGAGGAGGCGCAACATGAAACTGCTATTGTGCCTGGCCGCAGTCCTCGCGCTGCTGCTGACCGCCGCCCCCGCGGAGGAGGGCTATCCGGAAACCGTCGTCACCGTCGTGCGCGCGCCCGAGCAGACGCAGGCGGAACGGCCTGCCTGCTTCCCCGATCCCTCGGAGCACTTCGTCCCCCTGCCGGAGACGGAGAACCTCGCCCTCTCCCGCCCCGTCATCGCCGGGATGCACAATGACGTCTACGTGGCGAAGAACGCGACCGACGGCAAGACGGACACCTACTGGGAGAGCAAGGGCTTCCCGGCGGAGATCACCATCGTCCTGGACGGCAGCCGCACCGTCTCCGCCGTGGCGGTCTGCCTGAACCCCTCCGCCATCTGGGAGCCCCGCACCCAGGAGATCGCCGTGCTGGTCAGCGCCGACGGCGAGAGCTTCACCGAGGCCGCGGCCGCCGCCAAATATGACTTCAACGCCGAGACCGGCAACCGCGTCTGCATCCCCTTCGCGCCGGTGGAGGCCGGCTGGGTGAAGCTGGTCTTCACGCTGAACACCTCCTCGCGCACCGGCGGCGCCCAGGCCGCGGAGATCTGCATCTACTGACGGCGGGAAAGGGAGCGAGCGCATGGAATGCCGCGGCATCATCTTCGACCTGGACGGCGTGATCTGTTCCACCGACGAGTACCACTATCAGGCGTGGAAGGCGCTGGCCGACCGGCTGGGCATCCCCTTTGACCGGGAGCGCAACAGCCTGCTGCGCGGGGTCAGCCGCATGGCCAGCCTGGAGATCATCCTGGAGCGGTCGGACCGCAGCTGGAGCGCAGCGGAAAAGGAGGCCCTCGCCGCGGAGAAGAACGCCCGCTACCGGGAGCTGCTGGGCCGGATGACCCCCGCCGATCTCAGCGGAGACGTCCGAGCCACCCTGGAGGCCCTCCGCCGGGCCGGGCTGCGCCTGGGCATCGGCTCCTCCAGCCGCAACACACCGTACATCCTGCAGCGCATCGGGCTGGAGGGCTTCTTCGACGCGGTGGCCGACGGCAGCTGCATCACCCGCTCCAAGCCCGATCCCGAGGTGTTCCTGAAGGCCGCGGAGCTGCTCGGCCTGCCTGCCGGGGACTGCATCGTGGTGGAGGACGCCCATGCCGGCGTCGAGGCTGCTGTCCGCGGGGGCTTCGCCTGCGCCGCCCTCGGGGACGCGCGGGACGATCCCCGGGCCCGCTGGCACCTGGACGCCCTGTCCGGCCTGCTGCCCATCGTCCTGCCCGCGCACTGAAACAGACAGCAATCACATATTTCTCTTCCGGAATCGGCCCCCGCGGCCGGTTCCTTTTGTTCGCAAAACAGCATTCCGCCGGGGCTGTTTACACATTCTTCACAAAATTCCGGATTTTCTCGCCGCGGATTCCTTGCGAACTTCCGGAATTTGTGCTATGATAGCGTTCGGATATTTATGCCGGTCCGCCGGCAGAATCAAAATCGCAGGAATGGAGAGACGTCTCATGCAATCCAAGCGTATCGTGAAGCTTCTGGCGCTGCTCATGGCGGCCATGCTGATTCTCAGCGGCTGCAACCTGGTCAAGAAGGACCTGGCGGTGGACGCCGCCACGGAGATCGTCAAGGTTGGCGACACCGTGTATACCAAGGCCCAGGTGCAGACCGCGGTCAACAACTATCTGAACCAGATGGCCAGCTATTACCGCCAGAACGGCTATCCCTACGACGTGACCAGCTCCGCCAACATCAAGGCGGCGCAGGAGGAAGTGACCGCGCAGATGGTGCGGACCGCCGTCGTCGACCAGAAGGCCGCCGAGCTGGGCGCCTCCCCCCTCACCGAGGAAGAGAAGGCCGAGCTGGACAGCGAATGGCAGCAGAGCTATGACCTGATCAAGAGCGTCTTCTTCAGCGACGAGGCCACCCCCACGGACATCAGCCAGGAGGAGATGGACGCCCAGATCGCGAACTACATTTATATGTACTTCGGCGTGACGAAGGAAGGCCTGGAGCAGCAGAAGATTTCCTCCAAGCTCAAGGAGATCGTCACCAAGGACGTCGTCGTCACCGAGGAGGAGATCCAGGCCGATTACGACAGCAAGGTGGAGAGCGCAAAGACCAGCTATGAGAGCGATCTGAGCAGCTACGGCACCGCCGTGATGAACGGCAGCACCGTGTACTACCGCCCCGCCGGCTACCGCATGGTCAAGCAGATCCTGGTGAAGTTCACCGCCGAAGATAAGGCCCGCATCGATCAGCTGAACACCCTGCTGAGCGGAGCGAACAGCGACGTGGCCAGCCAGACCACCGAGCTGAACAATCACGGCCTCGGCAACGCGGAGGAGCTGAACGCCCTGCTGGACGCGATGACCGCCACGGTGGGCGAGATCGACTACACCCAGGAGACCCTGACCGCCCCCGCCGTCACGACCGCCGACCCCGAGGGCAACGCGGCCTTCGACGCCCTGGACGATGAGACCAAGGAGCATCTGCGCGCCCTGAAGACCGCCAAGGCCCTGCAGGCGCTGTATCAGACCAGTCTGGACACCGCCACCCAGGAAGCCTACGCGCACATCGACGCCCGCGCCGATGAGGTCGTGAGCAAGATCGCCGAAGGCGCCGACTGGCAGGCCCTGGTGGACGAATACAACGAGGATGACGGCATGAAGGCCGGCGCGGCCAACGCGCAGACCGGCTACCCCGTCTGCGCGAACATGACCGGCATGGACGAGCCCTTCGTGACCGCCGCGATGGCGCTGGAGAAGATCGGCGACGTTTCCCCGAAGACCGCCGGCATGTACGGCTACTACATCGTGAAGTACGAGAGCGACGTGGCCGAGGGCCCGGTGGATCTGGCCGAGGTGAAGGAGGGCATCTCCTCCGCCCTGCTGACCACCAAGCAGGATGAATTCTACGATCAGCAGGTGGAGGCCTGGGTCAGCGAAGCCAAGCCGACCATCGATATGAACGCTCTGAACAACTGATCCCCGTTTGGCCCAAATGGAGGATGGAGAACGGACGACTCGGCGATAGCCCTTCTCCGTTCTCCATTTCCTGTTTTCTCGAAAAACACCGCGGGAGGGACAACATGCGCACCATCTATCTGGCCGGGGGCTGCTTCTGGGGGGCGGAGAAATTTCTCGCCAGCCTCCGCGGCGTCGCCGGCACCGAGGTCGGCTATGCCAACGGCCGCACCGCCAACCCCACCTATGAGCAGGTCAAGCACGAGGGCACGGGCCACGCCGAGACCGTCCGCGTCACCTATGACGAGGCGGTGCTGCCGCTGTCAAGGCTCCTGCCGCTGTTCTTCCGCATCATCGACCCCACGACCGTGGATCAGCAGGGGCACGACATCGGCCACCAGTACCGCACCGGCATCTACTGGACGGATCCGGCCGATGAGCCGGTGATCCGCGCCGCCCTGGACGCCCTGGCCCGGGCTTACGACGCGCCGCTGGCCGTGGAGTGCCTGCCGCTGGAGAACTTTTATCCCGCCGAGGAATACCACCAGAAGTACCTGGACAAGAACCCCGGCGGCTACTGCCATGTGCCGTGGGCACTGATCGAGTGGGCCCGCACGGCGGTGGACGCCTCCGATGAGCGCTGAGGGCAAGGCGGTGTGGTTCCGCTGCCCGGTGGCGGGGCGCTGCGGCGGCTGCCAGCTGACCCGCCTCCCCTACCCTGCCCAGCTGCGGCACAAGCAGGAGACCATCGAGGCGCTGCTGGGCCGCTACTGTCCGGTGGAGCCGATCATCGGCATGGAGGATCCGCTGCACTACCGCGCCAAGGTGCACGCGGTGCTGGCCACGGACCGGCACGGCGTCCCGGTGGGCGGCGTGTACGAGGCGGGCACCCACCGCGTCGTGCCGGTGCGGAACTGCCTGATCGAGGATGCGCGGGCCTCCGCCATCATCCGGACCGCCGTGGGGCTGATCGGCAAGCACCAGATCCGCGTCTACAACGAGTACACGCACCGCGGCTTCCTGCGGCATATCCTGGTGCGCGCCGCCCATGAGACCGGCGAGATCATGGTCATTCTGGTCGGCACGGGCGATACCTTCCCCGCGCAGGGCGCCCTCACCGCCGACCTCGTCGCCGCCTGCCCGGAGATCACCACGGTGGTGCTGAACGTGAACGCCGCCCGCACCAGCATGGTCCTGGGACGGCGGGACATCCCCCTGTACGGCCCCGGCTTCATCGAGGACACGCTGCTGGGCTGCCGCTTCCGCATCTCGCCCCAGTCCTTCTATCAGGTCAACAGCCGCCAGACCGCGGTGCTGTACCGGACTGCCCTGCGCCTGGCCGGGCTCAGCGGGCGGGAGCTGCTCATCGACGCCTACTGCGGCACGGGCACCATCGGCCTGACCGCCGCCGCCCACTGCCGCGAGGTAATCGGCATCGAGCTGAACGCGGCCGCCGTGCGGGACGCCCGGGTCAACGCGCAGCTCAACGGCATCGCCAACGCCCGCTTCGTCTGCGCCGACGCCGGGCAGCACATGGTGCGCCTCGCCGCCGATGGCCTCCGCCCGGATGTGGTCATCCTGGATCCGCCGCGCACCGGCAGCGATCCCCGCTTCCTGTCCGCCCTGTGCGAGACCGCCCCGGCGCGCATCGTGTACGTCTCCTGCGGCCCGGACACCCTGGCCCGCGATCTCGCCTTCCTCACCACCCATGGCTACCGGGCGGAGCGCGCAGTGCCCGTGGACATGTTCCCCGCCACGGAGCATATCGAGACCGTGTGCTGCCTCAGCCGCGAGGCGCAGGAGGCCTGAGGCGGACTCGTCCGAAAGCCGCTGCCCGGGCAGGCATTCCGAAAGGCATCCGTCCATGAAACCACGGAGGAACGCCATGCACAGCACAGAAAAGCAGCTCATCATCCGGCAGGCCGTCGAAGCGGACGCCCGGGCCATTGCGGAGATCCTGGTCGAGGACTGGCAGACCGCCTACCGGGGCATCATCGACGACGCCGATCTGAATGCGATGAGCGCGGCGGAGCGGTACCGGCGGGAGGTGCAGCGCGTCGGGCAGTACGTGGTCGCCGAGGCCGGCGGCGAGGTCGTGGGCTTCGCCTGGAATGAGATGGACGGCGGCGGGGCGGCGGACTGCGAGATCATCGCGCTCTATGTCCGCCGAGACCGGCAGAATAGCGGCATCGGCAGAGCGCTGTTTCAGCACGCGGCGGACACCTTCCGGGCGGCGGGCAAAAGGGCCATGATCGTGTGGTGCCTCCGGGACAATCACCAGGCGCGGCGCTTCTACGAGCGGATGGGCGGAAAAGTGGCCGCCGCCGGCACGCACCGCTGGGGCGGCCGGGATTACGAAATGATCTCCTATCTCTATCGGCTGGACGGCTGAGCGGATGATGAAGCCCTGCGCACAGAGGAGGCGCACCATGGACGGATACACGTTTCTCACCCTTCGCGAGAGGCCGGAACTGCGCGATGCCGCGGCGGCGTGGTTCCACCGGAAATGGGGCGTGCCCGCCGGGGCCTACCTCGCCTGCATGGAGGCCTACCTGCGCCGGGAGACCGAGTACGGCTGGTACCTGTGCCTCTGCAAGGGGGAGATCGCCGCGGGCCTGGGCGTCATCGAGAACGATTTCCACGACCGGAAGGATCTGAAGCCCAATATCTGCGCCGTCTATACGGAGGAGGCGCACCGGGGCCGGGGCCTCGCGGGGAGGCTGCTGGAATTGGCGGTGGAGGATCTGCGGTCGAAGGGGATCTCGCCCGTGTACCTGGTGACCGACCGGACCGGCTTCTACGAGCGGTACGGCTGGGAATTCCTGTGCATGGCGCAGGGGGATGGCGAGCCGCAGCAGTCCCGGCTGTACATCCACCGGTAAGGTTTTCCCCCGGCTGACCGGCGCGGCATTTGACAGAAGCGCGGGCAGGTCGTACAATGAAGAGAAGCGGCAGCAAGGCAAAACCCGTGGGGGCCGGACGAGCTGCCGACGGCTCGCTGCAATTTGTCCTGATCCCGCAGCCTGAAGCCAGCCGAAAGGAGTGTCCCGCATGGCAGAGAGCAAGCTGAACCCGCACCTGTCCACACCGCTGTATGAGCAGCTGGCCTCGGCCCTGCGCAGCGGCATCCTGGACGGCAGCTATGCGGCGGGCAGCCCCCTGCCCTCGGAACACACGCTGTGCGAGCAGTTCGGGGTCAGCCGGGTCACCGTGCGCAAGGCCCTGTCCCTGCTGATGGAGGAGCAGCTGCTGGAGCGCCGCCCGGGCAAGGGCACCTTCGTGCGGATGGCGCCGCTGCGCCGCGATCTGAAGAGTGTCAACAGCTTCAACGAGACCTGCCTCAGCCTGGGCCGCGCGCCCATGACGCTCCTGCTCCGAAAGGGAATGCGGCCCGCCTCCGCGGAGACCGCCCGCCGCCTGCAGGTGCCCGAGGGCGCAGACGTCGTGGAGATCGAGCGGCTGCGCATCTGCGACGGCTTCGCGGTGATGATCGAGACCAACCGTTTCCCCGCCGCCTACGCCTGGCTGCTGGAGGAGGATCTGGAGACCTCCCTGTACGGCATCCTGCGCACCCGGGGCATCGAGCCGGGACAGGCAGTGCATGACATCTCCCTGTGCTATGGCACGGAGGCGGAGACATCCCTGCTGGGCGTGAAGGAAGGCAGCGCCCTGCTGCAGCTGGACGAGGTGATCTACGACGGGCAGGGCGCGCCCCTGCACACCTCCCGGCAGCTGATCCGCGGCGACCGGTTCACCTTCCGCATCTGACCGCCGCCCGATTCATTGTGATTGAGAATTGAAAGAAGAGGTATTCCATGAGCAAATATGCTGTTTTTGTCGATCTGGAGAACTGCGGCGCGAAGGCGGCCACCTTCGGCAGCATTCTGGAAAAGGTCAAAATGCGCGGCGACATCCTGATCGGCCGCGTCTACGGCTATACGGAGGGCTTCAGCGATCTGAAGCAGATTCTGCTGAGCAACACCTTCACCGTGGTGCCCTCCATCCGCTACGGCATCGCGCAGAAGAACAACGCGGACATCCAGCTGGTCGTGGACGCCCTGGAGGTGGCCTACACGAACCCGCTGATCGACTCCTTCTGCATCGTCTCCGGCGACAGCGACTACATGCCGCTGGTGGGCCGGCTGAAGGCAATGGGCAAGTATGTGCTGGGCATCAGCCGTTCCGAGGCGGCCAGCACGATCTTCATCAACGCCTGCAATGAGTTCCAGTTCCTGGAGAGCATGAACCGCCGCGCCTCCGCGCCGGCCCAGCCCAAGCGCCAGCGCGCCTCCGCCGCCCCCTCCGAGGAGCTGGGCGATCTGGCCGCGCTGAACAAGCTGCTCTGCCAGGTGCTGGAGGAGCAGGCCGAGACCGACGAGATGTACGCCAGCGAGCTGAAAAACGTGCTGATGCGCCTGCGGCCCGACTTCAACGAGAAGACCTACGGCTGCGCCAGCTTCTACAAGCTCCTGCAGAAGCTCGCCAGCCAGTTCGGCGACCTGCGCGTGAAGAATGACAACTTCAACGTGATGGTCAGCCTGGCCACCCACGCCGACAGCGACGAGGGCGTGGTGCAGCTGACCCGCGACAACTGGCGCGAGGCCTTCATCGCCCAGCTGGCCGCCTACAAGGAGGGCGGCTTCGACCGCATCAACCCCTCCATTCTCAAGGCCGACATCCTGACCACCTACCCCGCCTACACCGAGAAGGCCATCGGCTTCAAGCGCTTCTCCGACGTGATGAAGCAGCTGGAGAAGGAGGGCGTCGTGAAGGTGGAGATGGACGATCAGCGCACCATGCTGCTGAAGCTGCTGTAAGGAGGCTGCGCGATGGAGAGCGGACTGAGCCGGGAGCAGGCGCTGGCGGCACTGCAGAAATACAACCGGGAGCCCTTCCACCTGCAGCACGCGCTGACCGTGGAGGCCGTGATGCGGCATTTCGCCCGGGAGGAGGGCTATGGCGATGACGCGGACTTCTGGGCCATGGCGGGCCTCCTCCACGACATCGACTTCGAGCAGTGGCCGGAGGAGCACTGCACCCGCTGCGTCCCCCTGCTGCGGGAGGCCGGCGCCGGCGAGGCGCTGATCCACGCGGTCTGCTGCCACGGCTGGGGCATCTGCAGCGAGGTGAAGCCGGAGCACCCCATGGAGAAGGTGCTCTTCGCGGTGGACGAGCTGACCGGGCTGATCGGCGCGGCGGCGAAGATGCGCCCCTCCCATTCCTGCGCGGACATGGAGCTGGGCAGCCTGAAGAAGAAATTCAAGGACAAGCGCTTCGCCGCCGGCTGCTCGCGGGACATCATCCGCAGCGGCGCGGAGCTGCTGGGCTGGGAGCTGGACACCCTGCTGCAGCGCACCCTCTCCGCGATGGCCGCCACCGAGGCGCAGGTCGCGGCGGAGACGGCGGCAATCTGCGGCTGAGCAGGCAGCCCCGATAAAAATCAGACAGAAAAAAAGGACAGGAGGAAGCATCATGGCAAAGGGCGACGAGAAAATCTGGCTGGCACATCCCAGCATGCCGGAGGAGCTGCTGGCACAGCTGCAAAGCATGACGGAGGAGGAGCTGGGCGACAGCTTCTACCGCGATCTGACCTTCGGCACCGGCGGCCTGCGCGGCGTGCTGGGCGCGGGCACCAACCGCATGAACGTCTACACCGTGTCCAGGGCCACGCGGGGCCTGGGCCGCTATCTGCTGGAGGCGGCGGAGCACCCTTCCTGCGCGGTCAGCTATGACAGCCGCATCCACAGCCGCGATTTCGCCGAGCTCACCGCCGCCACGCTGGCCGCGATGGGCATCCGCGTGCACCTCTACCCCGCCCTGATGCCGACCCCGATGCTCTCCTGGGCCGTGCGCTACTATCACTGCGACGCCGGCGTCATGGTGACGGCCAGCCACAATCCGGCCAAGTTCAACGGCTACAAGGTCTACGGCCCGGACGGCTGCCAGATCACCACCCACGCGGCGGACTGCATCCTCCGGCACATCGCGGCGGAGCCGACCCTCACGGACGAGCTGCCCGCCCTGCAGCCCTGGCTGGACAGCGGCCTGGTCACCTATATCGGCGAGGACTGCGTGGAGGGCTTCTACGCGGCGGTGGACGCGCTGCGCCTGAGCCGGGCCCCCGCGCTCGGCGAGAAGCTGCACGTCGTCTATTCCCCGCTCAACGGCACGGGCAATGTGCCGGTGCGGGAGATGCTGCGCCGCATGGGCAATGTGGAAGTGGAGGTCGTGCCGGAGCAGGAGCTGCCCGACGGCAACTTCCCCACCGCGCCTTACCCGAACCCCGAGATTCGCGAGGCCATGCGCCTGGCCATCGCCCAGACCGTGAAGAGCCGCGCGGACTTCTGCTTCGCCACCGACCCGGACTGCGACCGCCTGGGCGCGGGCGTCCGCGTCGGCGATGAGGTCACGCTGATCTCCGGCAACGACATGGGCATCCTGCTGCTGGACTACATCTGCAGCCACCGCCCCGCCGCCGAGGGACTGCCGCCGGTGGCCGTGAAGACCATCGTCACCACCGAGATGGCCGTGCCCGTCTGCGCCAAGTACGGCGTGGAGCTGCGCAATGTGCTGACCGGCTTCAAGTTCATCGGCGAGCAGATCGGCCTGCTGGAGGCGCAGGGCCAGCGCGACCGCTATCTCTTCGGCTTCGAGGAGAGCTACGGCTACCTCTCCGGCACCCACGTGCGGGACAAGGACGCCGTGAACGCCGCGGTGCTGGTCTGCGAGATGGCGGCCAGCCTGAAGGCGCAGGGCCTGACGATGCTGGATCGGCTGGCGCAGCTGCGGGAGGAGTTCGGCTTCTACGCGCAGCGCCTGCTGACCTTCCAGTACGAGGGCGAGCGCGGCGCAGCCCGCATGGCGGAGATCATGGCCTCCCTGCGGCAGCCGCCGGCGGACTTCAACGAGGCTGCCCTCCAGACCGCCGCGCGCACCGACTACCTGCACGATGACACCGGCCTGCCCAGGAGCGACGTGCTGGCCTTCACCCTGCGCGACGGCCGCAAGATCATCGTGCGTCCCTCCGGCACCGAGCCCAAGCTGAAGGCCTACCTCTTCGCCAGCGGCGCGGATCAGCCGGCCGCCGAGGCGCGCCTGGACGAGCTGGAAGCCATGGTGAACCACTACTGCAAATAAGCCTTCCCTTGCCCCGGACGACGAGAAAGAAGGTGCCGCATGTCATCCCTGTGGCAGACGATCGTTTCCCTCACCGCGGCCGCCTCGCTGATGGTCAGCGGCGCGGTCCGGGAAGCCGCGCCCCATCAGGCGGACGGAGAGCTGATGCTGGTCAACCGGCAGTGGTACATCAGCGGCGACTACACGCCTGAGCTGCGGACCGCCAAGGTCAACGGCCAGCTGCGGGAGCTGACCCCGGAGGCCTCCCTGGCCCTGGAGGAGCTCTTCGCCGCCTGCCGGCAGGAGACCGGCTGCACCCTGACCTCCGTCAGCGGCTACCGCCCCTATGACAAGCAGGTGCGCGTCTACAACAACAAGCTGAAGCGGGTGCACAACAGCGTCGAGGAGACCGACAAATACGTCGCCCGGCCCGGCGCCAGCGAGCACCAGACCGGCCTCTCCATCGACATCGGCCAGAAGAACGCTGAGGACAGCAACCTGGGCGCCTCCTTCGCGAGGACCCGCGGCGGCCGCTGGATCCGCGAGAACAGCTGGCGCTTCGGCTTCATCCTCCGCTACGACGAGGGCTGGGAGAGCATCACCGGCTACGAGTACGAGCCGTGGCACATCCGCTATGTGGGCAAGGAGGCCGCCGCCCGCATCCGGAACCAGATGCCGCTGGAGGTCTTCCTGCAGGATTACCGCGTGGAGGTGCTGCTGCGGCTGATCGGTGCGGATGAGCTGCCCGTCCCCGCGCAGCCGCTGACGGTGCTCGCCCCGGCAGATGAAACCGGCGCCCCGGCGGAGGAGCCCCCCGAGGATTATACCGACATCCCCTTCTCCGGCCTGATGCGCCTGCTGATCCCCAGCGCCTCGGCCGAGGATGCCGGCTGGGACGATTTCGACGCGGACATCCCCTGGGTGTTCGATCTGCCCGACGGCTACATCGACCCTTCCCTGCTGCTGCCCGCGACCGCGGCTCATCCCCTGCCTGAGGGCGCGGTGCCCGACGACCTGACCGAGCTGACCCGCCGGCGCAATTCGGAGGACGGCATCAACCTGAACGGCGGCGTCTACGTCGTCACCCAGGACAGGCCGCTGCTGCGCCGGGAGGCCGCCGAGGCCCTCGCCCGCATGCTCGCGGACGCGGAGGCCGCCGGCATCGTGCTGCAGGTGCGGCAGGCCTGGCGCTCCTGGGCGGACACGAAGGCCCGCTATGACCGTTACGCCGCCGCCGGTCAGCAGGCGGACGCCCCCGGCTGCTCGGACTATCAGACCGGGCTGGCCGTCGATCTGGTCTCCCGCGAGTGGAGCAGCCGCGGGCTGAGCACCCTCTTCGGCAGCACCGAGGAGGCCCAGTGGCTGAGCGCCAACGCCGCGGCCTACGGCTTCGTGCCGCGCTGGCCCCTGGGGCATGAGGCCCACACCGGCCACAGCGAGGAGCCCTGGCACTACCGCTATGTGGGCCCGGCCGCGGCCCGCTGGATGACGGAAAACGGCCTGTGTCTGGAAGAGATGTACGCCCTCGTCGCGGAGCTGTACTGAGCGCGGGCGCGGATGCATAAAGGAAGTGTGTGGAATGATTCGGCGTTTGCTGGCGCTGCTCGGCGCCATGATGCTGCTGGCGCTGCCGGTGCTGGCCGAGGACGACGAGGAGGAGTTCAGCCTCTCCGATCTGGTGGAGCTGGAGGAGCTTCCCGTGTACGGCAACGCGCCCTGGGTGTTCCCGGTGGCGCTGGAGGACATCGATCCGGAGCTGATCCGCCTGGCGAACAAGGAGAGCCTGCTCCCCGACGACTACGTGCCCGACGACCTGGTGCTGGTGGAGAAGAACCCGGACAAGGGCGGCATCCGCTGGGCGGTGACCCCCTCCGACGGCAAGCTGAAGGGCCAGTACCTCCGCGCGGAGTGCGCCGCCGCCCTTTGCGCGATGAACGCCGCGATGCGCGAGGTGGACGGCTTCCGGGACATGTACCTGAAGAGCGCCTACCGCTCCTACCAGAAGCAGAAGACCATGTATCACAACCGGCTTGCCAACAACCACGGCAGGGATGACGGCTGGGTGTCCATGGAGGGCGCCAGCGACCATCAGACCGGGCTGGGCTGCGACGTGGTCCCGAAAAACTGGAAGGACAAGTCCATGAACGAAAAAATGATGAAGGAGCCGGAGTGCATCTGGATGGCCGAGCACTGCCACGAGTACGGCTTCATCATCCGCTACCCCGATGACAAGCAGGAGATCACCGGCATCCACACGGAGCCCTGGCACCTGCGCTACGTGGGCCCGGAGGTGGCCGCCTACATCATGGGCAACGGCCTGTGCCTGGAGGAGTTCCACCAGCAGCTGCGCGCCGCCATCGACACCTTCCTCGCGGAGGGCGGCGATCCCGCGGCGGTGCAGCCCCTGCTGGACGCCTCGGGGCAGTAAAATACCCCCAACCAAAACAGCCCCCGGCACACACACCGGGGGCTTTGGCATAGAGATCAGTCGTGACGCTCGCGGACGGAGCCGGCGGGCGTGGGCGTGGGCGACGGCAGCGGGCTTTCCTCCGGCAGCGCCTCCGCACTGTCTGTCGGGGCTTCCGTGGTGCGGGGATCGGCGGTCAGCGCCATGTCCCCGGGCACATAGGGCATCAGGAAGCAGTTGATCCAGAAGGTATTGTCGCCGCTCTTGGCCACCTTGTAGGAGAAGTTCTTCGTCTCCGCCTGCGTGCGCTCTTCCTCGGGCGGGGAGGTCAGGTTTTTCGATTCCTTGGCGGCGTTCATATCGTAGTCGTGGACATACATGCGGATCGTATTGGACATGTTGCCCTCCAGGGTGGTGATGCGGTACCGGCCCTCGCCCAGCTCCTCCACATCGTACACCAGGCCCACATGCACCGTGCGGTTGTAGGACTGCGCGCCGTAAACCACCAGGAAGCCCTTCTGCGGGATCCGCGTGGAGCGGTACATCTTCTGGTAGCCGCGCAGCAGCTTGCCCACGGAGGCCTCCTTCACGTGGTGGACGCCCTCCACCTCGCCCTCCGGGATCTGCTCCAGCTCGGCCATGGGAATGCCGGCCTCGATGAAGCACCAGGTCACATAGCCGCCGCACCACTTGAACTTGACGCCCCGGCCGCGCCATTCCGTGTACTTGTTCAGGTTGCTGAAGGTCTTGCCCTGGGCCGCCTCGTACTCCTGCCAGGCGATGTCCAGCACGCGCTGAATCTCCTCCGGCACCTCGTCGATGACATGCTCGCTGATCTCGATGGGCGCCGGGGTGGGCGAATTGGTCGCCTTCGCCGCCTGCGCGCCCATGGGCAGGGCCAGCATCAGCGCCGCCGCCAGCGATAACACTTTCCGCATCATGCTTCGTTCCTCCGACCAGCCAGTGGCTGTTTTTTTCTCCTGCATCATATCACGTTTCGTCCGGATATTCAATGAAGGATTTCGCAAATCACGGCCAAGTGAGACAAAAAAGCTGCCCAGAGTCTGGGGGAAGGGGCAACCCCTTTTTCTGAGAAAAAGCGGTTCCCCTTCCCCCAGGCCCCCATCCTCTCCGGAAAAAGCAGCGCGGGGCTGGCTTTTTTTCAATAGAAGCGCGACATCGGCCGGCATCGACACCAACCCACGCCAAGCGACAGCCTGCCCTCCATTGGGCAGCCCGCCTTGCGACCTGCGAATTACTCACTCCTGATCCCGTGTCCAAAAGCGCTCGCAGGGGGTCTGGGGGGGCCCACGCGCAAG
>CAMNHF010000037.1 GCA_946538975.1 uncultured Clostridia bacterium
CCACCTTCGACAACTACAAGGTCGGCACCGTGCAGGGCACCTACATCAAGGACGCCCTCGATCTGGACAACGCGGCTGGCCCCTTCAACCTCGAAGTGACCGCCGGCGACCCGGGTGACAACAACGCGCTGTACTTCTATCAGGGCGCTATGGACGTCCTGCAGCCCTACATCGACGCTGGTAAACTGGTTGTGAAGTCCGGCCAGCTGGCCTTCGCCGACGTTGCGACCCCCACCTGGAAGACCGAAGTGGCCCAGAACCGCGCCACCTCCGTGCTGGCCAACTACGCCGACGGCTCCAACATCGACGCCTGGCTGTGCTCCAACGACTCCACCGCTCTGGGCGTCATCAACGCTCTGGAAGACAACTATGACGGCGAATGGCCCATCATCACCGGTCAGGACTGCGACAAGCCCAACGTGAAGAAGATGATCGAGGGCAAGCAGAGCATGTCCGTCTTCAAGGACACCCGCACCCTGGCGGCGCAGGTCGTGAAGATGGTCAGCCAGATCCTCTCCGGCGAGGAAGTCGAAGTGAACGACACCGAGACCTACAACAACAACGTGATCACGGTTCCGTCCTTCCTGTGCGAACCCGTGTTCGGCAGCGCCGACAACTATGAAGCCCTGCTGATCGATTCCGGCTACTACACCCTGGAAGACCTGCAGTAAGCACTCCTCAGGGACAAACTGATCAGGAAAACAAGGCAAACCAATGAAGCGATGCAGGTGGGCTGTGCTCACCTGCATCGTTTCGAAAGAAAACCGTTCAGTTTCCATCTGAATGGAGAAGCTGGAGGAGAGCCATGGGCAAGATTCTGCTGGAAATGAGGAATATCACGAAGACCTTCCCGGGCGTCAAGGCGCTCGACAACGTCTGTTTTCAGGTGGAAGAGGGAGAGATCCATGCGCTGGTTGGCGAGAACGGCGCGGGCAAGTCCACCCTGATGAACGTGTTGAGCGGCATCTATCCCCACGGCACTTATACGGGCGACATCATCTACGATGGGCAGGTCTGCCGCTTTTCGACAATCAAGGATTCCGAGCGGCTGGGCATCGTCATCATTCATCAGGAGCTCGCACTGGTGCCCGAGATGACGATCGGCGAGAACATGTACCTGGGCAATGAGTGCGGGCATCGTTTTGCGATCAACTGGAATCAGACCTATTCCGAGGCAGACAAGTATCTGCGGATGGTGGGCCTGGAGGAGAGCTCCAAGGTGCAGGTCAAGACGATCGGCACCGGCAAGCAGCAGCTGGTGGAAATCGCCAAGGCACTGGCCAAGAAGGCGCGGCTGCTGATTCTGGACGAGCCCACATCCTCCCTGAACGAGGAAGATTCCCGCGCGCTGCTGGACCTGATGCTCAGCTTCAAAAAGCAGGGGATGACGATGATCATCATCACCCACAAGCTGAACGAGGTCGCCTACGTCGCGGACAAGATAACGGTGCTGCGCGACGGCGCCACCATTGAAACCATTGACAACCACGGCCCCGAGCCTGTCAGCGAGGAGCGGATCATCCGCGGCATGGTCGGCCGCGAGATGACGAACCGCTTCCCCCGGCGCGAAAATGTGCCGATCGGCGACGTGCGGATGGAGGTCAGTCACTGGACCGTGCATCACCCGCTCTATCCGGAGCGCAAGGTGGTGGACGACGTCTCCATGTATGTGCGCCAGGGCGAGGTGGTCGGCATCTACGGCCTGATGGGCGCCGGCCGCACTGAGCTGGCCATGAGCATTTTCGGCAAGAGCTACGGCGTCAACTTCTCCGGCGAACTGCGGTTGGACGGAAAGCCCGTGCGCATGCACCGCAGCGAGGCGGACGCCATCCGCCACCGGATCGCCTATGTGACGGAGGACCGCAAGGGCAACGGCCTGGTGCTCTCCCAGTCCATCAAGGTGAACACCTCCCTGGCCAATCTGGGCGCCATCTCCAGCCACACCGTGATTGACGGCGACCGGGAATACGCCGTGGCCGAGGAGTACCGGGAGAAACTGAAAATCAAGACGCCCTCCGTGGAGCAGCTGGTGGGCAACCTCTCCGGCGGCAACCAGCAGAAGGTGCTGCTGGCCAAGTGGATGTTCGCGGAGCCGGACATCCTGCTGCTGGACGAGCCGACCCGCGGCATCGACGTCGGCGCGAAATACGAGATCTACTGCATCATCAACGACCTGGCCGCCGCCGGGAAGTGCGTCGTGCTGATCTCGTCCGAGCTGCCCGAGGTTCTGGGCATGAGCGACCGGATCTACATCATGAATGAGGCCAGAATCGTTGCGGAAATGAGAGCAGAGGACGCCACGCAGGAGAACATCATGACGGCCATCCTCCGTTCCGGAAGGGAGGCATTGTGATGAGCACAAAGACCATCGCGAACCAGAACCCGCGGGACAGGGTGTCTGACTTCCTGCAGAAATACAAGGTCGGTGCCTTCTTCCAGAAGTACACCATGACCATCGCCCTGGTGGCGGTGACGATCGGTTTCTCGCTGTGGCCCGGGTATGAGGGGCGCATTCTGCTGCCCTCCAACATCACGGCGCTGATTCAGGAGAACGCCTACGTGTTCGTGCTGGCCACCGGCATGCTGCTGTGCATTCTGACCGGCGGCAACATTGACCTGTCCGTTGGCTCGGTGGTCTGCTTCACGGCGGCCATCGGCTGCGTGATGATGGCGGCCGGCGCGCACATGCTGCTGGCCGTGCTGGTCATGCTGCTGATCGGCCTGGGGATCGGCGCCTTCCAGGGCTTCTGGATCGCCAAGATCCGCGTGCCGGCCTTCATCGCCACCCTGGCTGGCATGTACGCCTTCCGCGGCTTTTCCAATGTGGTGCTGAACGGCTACCGCGTGGACATCAGCAACCAGAGCTTCCTGCAGCTCTTCGGCAGCGGCAAGACCAGCTATGTGCCGGATTTCATCCGGGATATCTTCCCGGGGCTGAATGAAGTTTTCACCAAGGAGAACACCTCCCTGGCGAGCTTTATCGGCGAGAACTTCGTCACGAAATTCAACGTGACCTGCATGTGCATCGGCCTGGTCGCGGTGATTGCGTACATCGTGATCAAGGTGCGCAAGATTCTGGTGCAGAAGAAGCTGGGCATCAGCCAGTCCATCCCGGGTCAGATCATTGCGATGGTGCTCATCTCGGCGCTGGTGCTGTGGATGAGCTTCCAGCTCAGCTGCAACCGCGGCCTGCCGATGATGCTGATCTGGATCGCGCTGGTGCTGGGCGTCTACGCCTACATCACCACGAAGACCGCGATCGGCCGCCATCTGTACGCGGTGGGCGGCAACGAGAAGGCCACCGCCCTCTCCGGCATCAAGACCCGGAATGTGTACTGGTTCGCCTATGCCAACATCGGTCTGCTGGCCGGCCTTGCGGGCATCCTGACCGCCGGCCGCGCGAAGGGCATTGACCCGGTCTACGGCGAGGGCTACGAGATGGACGCCATCGCGGCCTGCTTCATCGGCGGCGCCTCGGCCTACGGCGGCACCGGCAAAGTCTCCGGCATGATCATCGGCGCCCTGCTGATGGGCGTCATCAACAAGGGCATGGCCATCGTCGGCGTGGATGCCAACTACCAGAAGGTGGTCAAGGGCATCGTGCTGCTGATCGCCGTCATGTTCGATGTGCTGTCCAAGCGGCAGAAGCGATAACACAGGAAGGAGGACAAAAACGATGACGAGAGATTCGTTTCTGACAGTGCTCAAGAAAAACGCGATGCTGATTGTCCTGGTTCTTGTGTATCTGTTCTTCTGGGTGCTGACCCAGGGCAGCATCTTCAATCCCTCCAGCTTCACCGAGCTCATCAACCAGAACGCCTACGTCTACATTCTGGGCGCCGGCATGCTGATGTGCATGCTGACCGGCGGCAACATTGACCTGAGCTGCGGCGCCTTCGTGTGTCTGCTGGGCGCCTTCGGCGGCGTGTTCATGATCGTGAACGGGTGGGGCACGGGCATCTCCATCGCGCTGCTGCTGCTGGTCGGCGTCGTGTACGGCGTCATCCTTGGCTTCCTGATCGCTTACGTACACATTCCGCCGTGGATCGCGACGCTGGCCGGCTATCTGGCCTTCCGCGGCCTGGGCACATCCATCCTGTCGGCGAATTCCAAGACCGGCTCGCTGGCGCCATTCCCGGTGGACTTCCAGAACATCTTCTACGGCCGCATCTTCCCGACGGAGAAGGGTGTCTTCAACTGGCCCTGCTTCCTCTTCGGCGTGGCGGCGGCCGCGGCCATCACCCTGATCATTTTCATGAACCGCAGCAAGCGCCTGTCCAAGGGCTATGAGGCCGACACGATCGTGAAGGCTGCGGTCAAGAGCGGTCTGGGCAGCGCCGCGGTGATCCTGGTGATGACCCGCCTGGCCATGGACGGCGGCATCCCGACCACCCTGCTGTGGGTTGCCGGCATCGTGCTGATCTACAGCTTCATCACCAGCAAGACCACGATCGGCCGCCACTTCTATGTGGTCGGCGGCAACATGGAGGCCGCGCGGCTCTCCGGCGTCAACACCCGGCGGATCATGTTCCTGGCCTACCTGAACATGGCCGTGCTGGCCAGCATCGCCACGATGACCGTCGTCGCCCGCTCCCAGTCGGCCTATGCCGATGTGGGCA
Organism: uncultured Clostridia bacterium; assembly: GCA_946538975.1. GTDB lineage: Bacteria > Bacillota > Clostridia > Christensenellales > Aristaeellaceae > RUG11272. The sequence continues at coordinate 4,620 of CAMNHF010000037.1, forward strand.
AGAACTTCGAGATGGACGCGATCTCCGCCTGCGTGGTGGGCGGTGTGTCGGCCAGCGGCGGCGCAGGCACGGTGCTGGGTATGGTGATCGGCGCGACGCTGATCGGCGTCATCAACCTGGGCATGAGCCTGATCAGCCTGGACGCGAACTATCAGCGCGTCGTCAAGGGCTTCGTGCTGCTGGCGGCCGTGGTGTTCGACATCCTGTCCAAGCAGCGCTCAAAGTAATCGACAGCAAATGACTGAAGGCGGTGTCGCGGTTTGAACAACGGCAATGCCCGTGCCAGCCTGATCGGCATCGTAGGCGCATATCTGCTGTATACGGCCTATGACCTGTTCCGGAACGAGGCCGGCGCGGATACCACGATGTCACCGGCGGTGCGCATCCTCTTCTCCGTCTTCTTCGTGCTGGCCGGCATCGCGCTGCTGGTACTGGCGGTGAGAATTTGGCGGCGCAGCGCAAAGGAAGAAAAGGAGCAGCAGGACAGGGATGACGAGAGAACAGGCATCCAGTGAACGGGAGAGGGCCCCGGCGGAAGCGTGCATCCGGGAGCTGGAGCAGGCCTTCGCGGATTACCAGCAGGACGTGGAGACGTATCAGCGGAACAGCAAACCGACCGACGGCCTGCTGGGCTTCGGCCGCTCCCTGCAGCATGACGCCTGTCACGACCGGCTGGACCGGCGGGTGCAGGCGGCTGTGGAAAGCCTCGTTTCAGCGGAGCCATCGCCGGAGGAGGCGAAGCAGGCGCTGCAGCAGCTGCTGGCCCGTGACGACGCCGGGAGCTGGCCGCTTGCCGCGCAGTGGATGCTCCGCGCCATCGAGCGCCACGGCCTGCCGCTGATTCCTTTCCTGTCGAAGGCGGACAGCGCAGCCTTCCTCTCCAGGTACACCGCCTGCTACAAGCCCTGGGACCGCCTCCCAAACCAGCGCGAGGTCTGCAAGGCCCTGAAAGCCCGGGCCGCAGCGCAGGTCTGAACGCTCCACGCGGATGACGGAAGCAATCCAATTGATGGCCCCCTGCTTCACCGGCAGGGGGTTTTCATATGGAAAACGCCATGCCCCGGTGAGGAGCATGGCTGGGAATGTGCATTGGCTCAGACGCTCAGCTTGCGCCTCATGATCTCGGCCGCGCCCACGTAGGTCAGGCCGGAGAAGAGCAGGTTGATGCCGGATTCGATGAGGAACCGCTGATTCATCGCGCTGTAGCGGGAGAAGAGCGGCAGCAGGCGGTTCAGCAGGGACTGCAGGGCGATGAACAGGATGAAGGTCACCACGCCGTTGAAGCGCTTGCCCTTGAGCAGGGCGGTGCTGACGATGTCGGCCAGGAAGGCGGTGGTGATCGTGGCGATCCAGCCGGTCAGGAACCACAGGAAGAAGCAGGCGATGCCGGCGGGGTTGATCTGAATCTCATGGCTGATGGTCTGGAGAATCTGATCGAACATCTCCCAGAGCTGCTGCAGGGAGTCCTCGCGCGCGAACAGCAGTGTGACGTCCAGGAAGCCCAGGCCGAAGTAGAACGCGCCGATCAGCAGGATCGACAGGCCGTTCTCCAGCACCTTCGCGCCGAGAATCCTGTAGGCGCTGTTGGGCGTCATGAAGAGCATGTAGCTTTCCTTGGTGTTCATGTCGTGGTGCAGGATCAGCACGCTCAGCAGGCCGATGACAGACACGCCCAGCATGGCCAGCATGAACAGCAGCAAGCAGGACACAATCAGCAGGCTGTTATCATCCGACTTCACCAGGTACAGGCCCGCGAGGAAGGCCAGCTCCACAACGGCGGTGATGCCCAGCAGGATCAGCTTGGCGCTCCGGGTTTTGCGAATCTCATATTTCAGCAGCTTGTTCATGCCTGCACCTCCCCGGCGTGGCCGTAGATCTGGCGGTAGCGGTCCGTCATGGAAACGCCCATTTCCGTACGCATCGTATCGAGATCGACGCATTCGATCAGCTTGCCTTCGCGGATGAACACGGCGCAATCCGCGATGGCCTCCATCTCCTCCACTAGGTGGCTGGACAGCAGCATCAGCTTGTCCTCCGACGCGGCCTCCAGAATGCAGGCGCGGATCTCGTCGCGGGCCAGCAGGTCGATGCCGTTGAAGGGCTCGTCCAGCATGTACACCTGCGCGTCCCGCGCCAGGGTGACGGCGATCTTGAGCTTCGCCATCATGCCGGAGGAGAGGGCACGGGTCTTCAGGTCCTCGGTCAGCTCCATGCGCTGCAGGAGCTGGCGGTAGCGCTCCGCTGAATAATCCTGAAAGAAGTCGCTGTAGTACACGCCCACGTCCCGCACGGTCATCCAGCTGTAGAAATAGGGCTCGGTCGACATGTAGGCCACGTGCTTCCGGCTCTCAATGCTGACCGGCTCGCCCTGGAAGCGGATCTCACCGCCGGTGGGCTTGCACAGCCCCGCGGCCATCTTCATCCAGGTGGTCTTGCCGCTGCCGTTGGGGCCCAGCATGGCGTACACGTGGCCGGCGTCTAGCTGCAGCGTCACATGATCGACCGCGGTCTTCGCGCCGAACACCTTGGTGATCTCCTTACTTTCCAGCATGCTCATTCGTTTTCCTCCTCCGTCACCATCCGCAGGGCTTCCTGCGGGCTGATGCCAAGTTCTTTGACTGTCTTCACAAACTGCGCCACGGCCTGCCGGGCCAGCTCCTCGCGCAGACGGGCGATTCTGGCCGTGTCCTCCGTGACGAAGGTGCCCAGGCCCCGCCGGGTCACGCACAGCCCGGTCTTCTCCAGCTCCTGATACACCCGGGCCGCGGTGTTCGGGTTGATCGAGCAGCTCAGGGCCAGGTCGCGCCCGCTGGGCAGCTTTTCCCCCGGGGGCCGCTGGCCGGTGGCGATGTCGGTTTGCAGCATCGTCATGACCTGCAGCCAGATCGGGATGTTTGCGTCGTACTGCATGGCTGCGTCCTCCAGTGACTTAGTGTACGATGTGCATAGTACACCATTACACACGGACTGTCAAGGGGTTGCGCGAAATCTATTTGCAAGCATCCGGCCTTCCGGTGACGGCAGGGGGAGGCGCAGGCCAGGGGAGTACCAGGCTCTCCGGAAAAGAGCATCATAACAGCTGCTGCGATGTGAAGGATCGCGCATCAATGATTACTAATGATTGCGGGGGCGGCGCCGGTGACGGTTTTTTTCGGTTTCTATTCCCATTTATTCCGGATTGTGCTATAATCCAAAGCATATTCGAAGCGGCGGATGCCGTTTGAGGAGGTAGAATCCATGAAGCGATTCCTTGCCCTGCTGCTGAGCGTCGCGATGCTCTGCGGCCTGCTGCCCGCGATGGCGGAAGAAACGTCGACGCCGACCGATCTGACCGGCAGCGCGGATGCCTTCACCGTCGAGAGGACATCGACCTGGGACATTCTCGGTGCGGATGTCACGACCTATGTCCACACCAAGACCGGCGCGAAGGTGGTGCTGGTGGCGAATGAGGATAACAACCGTTATTTCTCCATCAACTTCCGCACCCCCGCGGAGAATGACCGCGGCACGCCCCATGTCTTTGAGCATGCGACGCTGGACGGCAGCAAGAAGTATCCCTATCCGGAGCTCTTCTTCAACCTCTCCAGCCAGTCCTACAACACCAACATGAACGCCTCCACGTACGCGTATGGCTTCACCATGTTCCACCATACGTCCCTGAGCGAGGAGCAGCTGCTGGCGACGACGGACTTCTATGTGGATTCCGTTTTCCATCCGATGGTGCTGGAGGATGAGAGCCTCTTCCGCGAGGAAGCCTGGCGCTACAGCCTGGACAGCCTGGATGCCGATCTGAAGATCGAGGGCACGGTCTACAGCGAGATGGGCAACAGCTACAGCATCAACCATGCCCATATGCAGAACGTGAGCCGCAGCGTGACCCCCTGCAGCCTGGTCGGCAATTCCACCGGCGGCAATCCGGACTTCATTCCGGAGCTCACCTGGCAGGAGCTGAAGGATTACCACGCCAAGTATTATCATCCTTCGAACTCCATCACCCTGCTCTACGGCAACTTTGAGCATCCCGAGGCCTTCCTGAGCCTGCTGGACGGCTACTTCTCCGAGTTCGAGCCGAAGGAATTCACCTTCGACTACGCGGACTACACCCCCGTCACCGCCAGCGCGGACTATGCGTTCCAGTTTGCCGTGTCCGCCGACACGCAGGCTGACGGCGCCTCCCTCATCACCCTGTCCTGGCCCCTGGGTGACATCTCCGATGAGGACTTCAACACCCTGGACCTGCTGACCACCGTGCTGGACAACGACGCGTCCCCGCTGGGCGAGGCGGTGCGCGAGAAGATGCCCTACGCCTCTGTCGGCGCCTATGTGAACAACATTCTGCCGGAGCGGATGTTCCAGGTGGAAGCCACCAATGTGAACCCCGAGGACGTGCCGGTGCTGCAGGAGCTCATCCGCGGCGTGCTGGAGGAAGTGGCGGCGAAGCCCTTCTCCGACGGCCTGATCGACGCGGTCTCCCATGAGGCCCGCCTGAGCGCCCTGCTGGCGTCGGACTCCGCCACGATCGGCGAGGACTACATGCCGAATGTGGCCTACTATATGTTCGTCACCGAAAAGCCCTACGCCTTCGAGGAAATGCTCTACACGGAGGAAGCCTTCACCGCGAAGAACAACGACGGCTCCTTCCGCAATTCCGTGGCGCGCCTGCTGGCGGACGACGCGGTGTGCGTGACGGTTGTGACCAGCCCCGAGGTCGGCGCGAAGGAAGCGAAGGACGCCGCCCTGGCGGAACAGCTGGCGCAGACCAAGGCCGCCATGACGCCGGAAGAGCTGCAGGCGATCGTCGATGAGACGGCCGGCCGCTCCCAGGCGGTCAGCGATCCGGAAGCCCTGCAGGCCGCCATCCGCAGCCTCCAGGTGGTCACCGTGGAGAACCTGCCCGAGGAGATTCGCCAGTATCCGCTGAAGGACGAAACGGACGCGGACGGCACCCGCCACATCTGGGCGGAAGCGGAAGTCGAGGGCCTTGGCATCAGCTACATGCTGCTGGACGCCTCCACGATCCCGCAGGAGTACCTGCACTGGTACCGCCTGTTTGTGCAGCTGATGGGCCGCGTGGACACCACCACGATGAACCGCACGGAGCAGGCCCAGGCGATGAGCCGCTACCTGTACAACTATTCCTCCAACACGGCCTACTATGACACCGATCCCGACAGCGAGGAAGGCCAGCCTTTCTTCCGCGTGTCCTTCACCGCCCTGGACGAGGACCTGCCGACCGCCTATGACCTGCTCTACGACATGGTCTTCAACATAGATCTGACCAAAACCGACCAGATTCTGGACTATGTCTCCGGTGCGAAGACTTCCCTGCGCACCAGCCTGGAGAGTGATCCGCTGTACCTGGGCTACTATGGCCGCGTCTCCTCCTTCAGCCCCTCCATGGCCTACGTGAATTACACGCAGCGCCTGCCCTACTATCAGTTCCTGGTGGAGACCGAGGAGCTGCTGCAGAGCAGCCCCGAGACCGTCATCCAGAACCTGGAGTACGTGCGGAACTGCCTGGCCAACCGGAATGGCGCCGTGGTCGGCTATGCCGGCAGCGCCGCGGGCAATGACGCGAACAACGCGGCTGTGGCCGGCTTCATCGGCAAGCTGGAGAGCAAAGATCTGCCCCGCCAGCAGTACAGCTTCGCGGTGGCCGCCCCGACCCACGCGACGATTGTCGACAACGGCATGAATTTCAACTTCATGGCCGCCTCCTACAAGACCCTGGGCCTGGAGGAGTTCACCGGCGACCTGAGCGTCATCTGCAACATGCTGACCGATGCCTACATGCTGCCGCAGCTGCGCGACCAGTACGGCGCTTACGGTGCCTGGGCCAGCGCGCTGGATGACGGCCTGATGCTCTACACCTACGCGGATCCGAATGTCGCCAAGTCCTACGAAGTGTTCGCGGGGCTGCCCGACTTCCTGGAGAGCTTCACCATCGACCAGGCGACCCTGGACGGCTATATCCTGTCCAGCTATTCCGGCTACGCCATGACCACCGGCGAGCTGTCCGGCGCCTACAACGCGATGACGAACCTCGTCAGCAACGTGACCTATGAGGACACGCTGAAGTACATGGCGCAGATCAAGGGCGTCACCGCGGAGACCGTGCAGAGCTACGCGCCGTACTTCCGCAAGCTGGCGGAGGAGGGCGTCATCTACACTGTCGGCAACGCGGCGTCCATCAACGGCGCGGCGGATCTCTTCGAGGAGACCGACAACCCCTTCGGCGCGGTTGACCGCACGCAGGTCACCCTCAGCGACATCGACGAGGAAGCCTGGTATGCGCCTGCTGTGCACTTTGCCTACGAGAACGGCTACATGAACGCCGCTTCCGAGGATGCCTTTGGCGTGGATGCCCCGGCCACCGCCGGCGAGCTGTTCGCCGAGTTCTACACCATCGTCGGCGGCAGCTATGATCCCGCCGCTGCGATTGAATTCTGGAGCCAGCACGGCGCCTGCGACGCGAGCCTGGATCCTGCCACGGAGCTCACCCGCGAGGATTACGTGCTCTACGTCTGGCAGTTCCTGGCCCTGGCCGTCGGCGAGCTGCCGGTGGAAGGCGAACCGCTGGCGGAATACACCGACGCGGATCAGGTCACGGCCGGCCTGGAAGAAGGCTGGAACCTGGCGGTCAGCTATGAATTCCTCCACACCGAGGAGAACCTGCTGAACCCCGCCGGCGCCGCGACCCGCGCCGACATCGCGCAGTTTGTCTACGTGATGATGGCTGAATAACAGAAGCCCGGCCCGCCCTCTCCCGATGCGGAGAGGGCGGTTTTGCGGTCAGATCTATGGTTCAGATCGCCTTTGGCAGCCGGAGCTGCCGATCGCTTTGCAGTAGGCAAGGCCTGCGAAAATGAGGCCGGGGAATGGAATCAAGTGCATTGTCGGTCAGGAAGAAGGCCTGCTCGGCCGAATATGAGGCGGCATTCCTTCTCATGGGGAGAATGATCGGGAAAATCGATCCGCCCGGGCTTCTTCATTTGCCGGCGGAAGTGCTGAGCGCCGAAAGAAAAGGAGGCAGCGCACATGTCCGAACTCGCGCGCTATCTGCTGCTGTTTGTCTGCTTATCACTGACCGGCGTCATCTGCGTGATCGTGGCGATTATTACCAGGCGTTACCAGCGGAGGAAGGAAGAAACCGAGCGCTCCTTTGCGCAGGGGACGATTGTCGACCGGGTGAAAAAGGTCCGTTCCTCGGGCCGCGGCGGCCGGGCCACCTGGTATGTGGCTGTGGTGGAGTTCACGGCGAAGGAGAGAGTCTACCGTCTGGAGAACGAGAACGGCAGTCGCGATGCGGAGAAGATTGTCATCGGCCAGCCCGTCGAAGTGCTGTACGACGCCGCCGACCCGACGCACTTCCACCTGGCTGATGACGACGCCAATGAGACCGCCAGCCGAAGCCTGATGCGCATGGGCATCATGCTGATCATCGGCGCGGCGGTGCTGGACGTCTTCTTCTATGTGTTCCGCGCGCTGTGACGCCGGGATCAGGATGTCTGCATGCCAATGCTCCTCCATGAGGCGGCTGCATCTGAACAGGCATCCCTGTGCAGGAGGGCGCCAGCAAATGCAAGCGGATTGTACTGCCGCCCCTGCTCTCGCCGGATGGCTGCTGTGATGGGCTTTTATGCGAAGCAGGACGCGCATTGCCCCAACGAGACTCCGCCCCGTGTACACCGCACGGGCTTTTTGGCTTTCTGATGTGGACTGTGTGAAAAATTGCACGATATGATGGAAAACAGTGAAAAAACGCCGGTTTGACAACCTTTTGCGCTTATGCTATGATAAATTGACTGCCGTGCACCCGTCCGGACGCGGGCCGGCGGCCAGTCATCTCCTGCAAAGGCGGTTGTCGATGATGAAACTGTTTGCCCGCATCGGCCTGGCGCTGATGCTCTGCCTCCTGCTGACGGGGGCTGCGCGCGCGGAGGAAGCCGAGAACATCACGAAGGAGTGTTCCTTCAAGCTCTCCAACAACTACTTCAAATATACCATGATGACGGACGGCAAGTACACCAGCTCCTGGAAGCACCGCGACGCGCGGCATGGCTGGGTCGCCGTCACCGCGCCCTCCGGCCGGCAGATCCACAGCGTGTACATCTGCTTCGGCGTCCTGCCCACGGACTGGGAACTGCAGGTGAAGCGCGGCAAGGAGTGGGAGACCGTCTATCACGATGAGACCCATTATGCCCACGTCTATGTCCCGCTGGCGCAGGGGGAGGACAGCGTCCGCCTCTACATCAGCGGCAGCGAGAGGCAGGATTTGCTGATCAACGAGATCAGCTTCTTTGACGAAGGCGAAAAGCCCGACTGGGTGCAGGTGTGGGAGCCCACGCTGGAGAAGGCGGACATCATGTTCCTGATGGCGCACCCGGATGATGAGCTGATCTTCCTGGGCGGCGCGATTCCGACCTACGCTGTGGAGCGCGGCCGGCAGGTGGTCGTCGCCTATTACAGCTACTCCAACACGACCCGCCGCTCGGAGCTGCTCAACGGCCTGTGGGCCATGGGCGTGCGGAACTATCCGGTGATCGGCACCTTCCGCGACAGCTACCAGAAGAGCATTGCGGCGCAGTACGACGCGATGGGCGGCGAGAGCAAGGTGCAGCGGTGGACGGTCGAGCTGTTCCGCAAATACCGGCCGGAGGTCGTTGTCAGCCATGATGTGAACGGCGAGTACGGCCACCCGCAGCACAAGGTGGCCGCCGCCGTGGTGCAGAAGGCTTACGACCAGGCGGCGGATCCGTCGCTGTTCACCGATTCGGCGGAGGCCTACGGCGTGTGGCAGGTGAAAAAACTGTACCTGCACCTGGCCCGCGAGAACCAGATCACGATGGACTGGGAGACGCCGCTCCAATCCCTGGGCGGAAAGACCGGGCAGGAGCTGGCGATCGAGGCCTTTGAATACCATGTCACGCAGCACACCTCCGGCATGGACGTGGAGGAAACCGGCGTGAAGTACGACAATCACCTCTTCGGCCTGGTGCGCAGCGAGGTCGGCCCGGATGCTGCGGGCGGCGACTTCCTGGAGAACATCGGTGAACCGCAGATCATCATTCTGACGCCCGCGCCGGTGCAGTGAGCGGCCGGTCCCGAACAGAAGGAGACATAACCATGCCTGAGAATCACAACTGTCTCGTCGTCAGAGGCGGAAAACGGCTGGTGGGCAGCGTGCGCGTGAGCGGCGGCAAGAACGCTGTCGTCGCGCTGATTCCCGCGGTGCTGCTGGCGGAGGGCCCCTGCACCCTGGACAATGTGCCGGACATCGAGGATGTGCGCGTGCTGCTGCGCATCCTGGAGGAGCTGGGCGCAGGCGTCACCCGGCGGCCGGGCGGCAGCGTCACGATCGATCCGACCACGGTGAGCAGCACGACGGTCGACCGCAATCAGGCGCAGCAGCTGCGGGCCAGCTATTATTTCATGGGCGCGCTGGTGGGCCGCTACGGCCATGCCTGTGTGGCGCCTCCCGGCGGCTGTCTGATCGGCCAGCGGCCCATCGACCAGCACAAGCTGATGCTGGAGACGCTCGGCACCCGCTGGACGGAGGAGCGGGGCGTCATCACGCTGGACGCGCCGGAGCTGACCGGCGGGAGCATCTTTTTCACCATGCCCACGGTCGGCGGCACGATCAACGCGATGCTGACCGCCGCCCGCGCCCGCGGCACCACGACCATCCGCAACGCGGCCCGCGAGCCGCACGTCGTCGATGTGGCGAACTTCATCAACCGCATGGGCGGCCGCATCATCGGCGCCGGCACGAACACCATCCGCATCGAGGGCCGCGAACGCCTCCACGGGACGACCTATTCCGTCGTGCCGGATCAGATCGAGACCGGCACGCTGATGATCTTTGCCGCGGCGACCCATGGCGATGTCTGCATTCAGGGCTGCATCCCCACGCATATGGAGGCCCTGAGCGCCAAAATGCTGGAGATGGGCGTGCATGTGACCAGCGAGGACGACACCATCCACGTATGGGACAACAGCATGAACCGCTATCGCGCCGTCACCTTCGAGACGCAGGTGTATCCCGGCTTTCCGACCGATCTGCAGCAGCCGCTCAGCGCCCTGCTGACCGTGTCCAACGGCACCAGCCGCGTGTATGAGAACATCTTCGAGAACCGCTTCGGCCACCTGAACGAGATCACCCGCATGGGCGGCCACTGCTCCGTGGATCATCAGGTCGCCACCATCGACGGCGTGCCGCAGCTCTACGGCGCGAACGTCTCCGCCACCGATCTGCGCGCCGGCGCGGCCCTGCTGGTGGCCGGCCTGATCGCCGAGGGCGAGACGCACATCTCCAACGCGCAGTATATCGACCGCGGCTATGAGCACATCGAGAACAAGCTGCGCTCCCTGCAGGCGGACATCACCCGGGTGTGACGCGCCGGTGAGGGTACGGGAAGCGATGAAGCAAGAAGCGATGGGGTAAAAGGATGTGAGCGCTTGAACGATCCTTTTGCGATACTGGGCATCCGGCCGACGGATGACACCGATGCCGTGCGGCATGCGTATCATCAGCTGGCGCGGCAGTGCCATCCGGATCATTTCCACGACGAGGAGGACCGCCAGGCAGCCCATGAGCGGATGGCGGCGATCAACAAGGCCTATGAGGAGGCGATGCAGCTGGCCTCCTCCCGCAAAGCCATGCCCTACACGGCGCCGATCCCCTGCGCCGATGCCGTCGCCGTGGCCCGCAAGATGCTGGCCCAGCGCGGGCCGGAGAGCGCCCTGTGCCAGCTGCTGCGCGCCGAGAGCCGCAGTGCCGAATGGTATGCGCTGCAGGGCGAGATCCTCATGGCCATGGAGCAATACGACTCCGCGGAGCAATCCTGGCGCCACGCGGTGCGCATGGAGCCGAACAACGTCATCTACCGGCGCGGCGCCCTGGCGGCGCTGGTCGCCCGGCGCAACGCGAATACGCTGCGCGGCCGGATCCGGAAGCTGTTTGGCCGCCGAAATCGGAAATGAGGCCCGGCCGGACAGCTTTTTCCGTCAAGGATTTCTTTTTGTTTTCATTTCCCGGCGAAAGTGATATAATGAAACCATCATTCCAGCACAATCGCGGCATCGCGGCCGCGGCGGAGGGCGTATGAAAGCACTGATCCTCAATTCCGGCATGGGGCGGCGCATGGGCGTGCTGACCCAGTCGCACCCGAAATGCATGACGGAGATTTCCGCCACCGATACCATCCTGAGCCGCCAGCTGCGCCAGCTGTGCGACGCGGGCGTGACGGAGTGCGTCATGACCACCGGGGATTTCCACGATGTGATGACGGCCTACTGCGAGAGCCTGCGCCTGCCGCTGCACATCACCTTTGTCCGCAATCCGCGCTGTGCCGAGACGAATTATATCTATTCCATCGACTGCGCCCGCGAGGTGCTCTCGGACGGCGACATCCTGCTGATGCACGGCGATCTCGTCTTTGAGAACACGGTGCTGGACGCGGTGCTGGGCAGCGGGGAGAGCTGCATGGCGGTTTCCTCTTCCCAGCCTCTGCCTGAGAAGGATTTCAAGGCGGTGATCCGCGGCGGCCGCATCCGGGAGATCGGCATTCACTGCTTTGACGATGCGCTGGCCGCCCAGCCGCTGTATCTGCTGAAGGCGGAGGACTGGCGGCGCTGGCTGCAGGGCATTCACGAGTTCTGCGAGAGGGGCGAGACCGGCGTCTACGCGGAGAACGCTCTGAACACCATGCTGGACGATCTGGCGCTGCGGCCGCTGGACGTGGGGGAGCAGCTCTGCGCGGAGATCGACACCGCGGAGGATCTCGCCCGGGTGAGCGGGCAGCTGCAGCAGGTGGAGAACCGCACGGTCTATATGTGCTTTTCCGCCGACATGCTGCACAGCGCGCATTTCGCCCTGATCCGCCGGGCCGCGCGGCTGGGGCGGCTGACCATCGGCGTGCTGTCCGACGAGGCCGTGACCTCCTACAAGCGCTACCCGCTCCTGCCCTGTGCCGAGCGCATGGCCATGTTCCGCAACATCAGCGGCGTCGTGCGCGTGGTGGAGCAGCGCACGCTCAGCTACCGGGAGAATATCGAGCGCTACCGCCCGGACATCGTCGTCCACGGGGACGACTGGGTGAGCGGCTATCAGCAGCCCATCCGCGCGGAGTGCATTGAAGCGCTCAACGCATACGGCGGCCGGCTGGTGGAGTACCCCTATGCCAGCGATGAGAAGTACCGCGCCCTGGAGCAGCGGGCCCGCGCTGAGCTGTCCACGCCGGACGTGCGCCGGGGCCGCCTGCGCCGCGTGCTCTCCATGAAGGGGCTGGTCACGGTGATGGAGGCCCACAGCGGGCTGACCGGCCTGCTGGTGGAGCACACTGCCGTCCATGAGAACGGCGGCACCAGGCAGTTCGACGCGATGTGGCTGTCGAGTCTGTGCGACTCCACGGCCAAGGGCAAGCCGGATATCGAGCTGGTGGACATGACCAGCCGCTTCCGCACCATCGACGAGATCATGGAAGTCACCACCAAGCCGATCATCTTTGACGGCGACACCGGCGGCATTACCGAGCACTTTGTCTACACGGTGCGCACGCTGGAGCGCATGGGCGTCTCCATGGTCATCATCGAGGACAAGACGGGGCTGAAAAAGAACTCCCTCTTCGGCACGGAGGTCGCCCAGACCCAGGACAGCATCGAGAGCTTCTGCCGGAAGATCCGCGCAGGCAAGGCGGCCCAGAAGACGCGGGAGTTCATGATCTGCGCCCGGATCGAGAGCCTGATTCTGGAAAAGGGCCAGGAGGATGCGCTGTCCCGTGCGCAGGCCTACACCGCGGCCGGCGCCGACGCCATCATGATCCACAGCCGCAAAAAGGATCCAGCGGAGATCTTCGCCTTTGTCGAGGCCTTCCGCGCCGTGGACGCGGTCACGCCGCTGGTCGTCGTGCCGACCTCCTTCAATCAGGTCACAGAGGAGGAATTCCGCGCGCGGGGCGTGAACATCGTGATCTATGCCAACCAGCTGACCCGCGCCGCCGTGCCTGCCATGCAGGAGGCCGCGCAGAGCATCCTCGCGCATCACCGCGCGCTGGAGTGCGACCGGGAGCTGATGCCGTTCCGGGAGATTATCCGGCTGATTCCGGAGGAGGATTGAGCATGGAGCAGACGCTGCTGCACAGCACGGAGGAGCTGCTCCGGCATCTGGAGGGCATCGGCGGCCGCATCTTCCTGGTCTGCGGGAAGTCGGCCCATCAGCTGGCGGTCTGCGGCGAGGTGCTGCGCCGCTTCCCGGTCACGGAATTCAGTGACTTCCATCCGAACCCCGAGTTTGAATCGGTGCGCCGGGGCATCGCCGCGCTGCGCGGGCAGAACTGCAGCTGCATTCTCGCCATCGGCGGAGGCAGCGCGCTGGACGTCGCCAAGGGCATCCGCCTGTACGCCGGCGCGGGGGAGGACTTCACGGCCGGCAGCGAGTCCGTGCCCTTTACGGGGCCGCTGATCGCCGTGCCGACTACCGCTGGCTCCGGCAGCGAGGCGACGCGCTTCGCGGTGCTGTATGAGCAGGGCGCAAAAATGTCGCTGACCCACGAGAAGGCGCTGCCGGACGCCGCCGCGCTGCTGCCGGAGGTTTTGTACACCCTGCCGCCGCTGCAGCGCCGCGCGACCGTGCTGGACACGATCTGCCACGCGGTGGAATCCGCCTGGTCCAGGCGCGCCACGCCGGAGAGCCGCGCCCTTGCCATGGCCGCGCTGGAAGCTGTCGAGCCGCACTATGCGGCTTACTGTGCGGGCGGCAATGACCACGCCGCGCAGATGCAGCAAGGCGCCTGGCTGGCCGGGCGGGCAATCAATCTGACGACGACGACCGCGGGCCACGCCATGGCCTACAAGCTGACCACCCGTTACGGCCTGCCCCACGGCTGGGCCGCCGCGATCTGCACGCTGGAGGTCTGGCGGTGGATGCTGGCCCAGCCGGAGCGCTGGCAGGCAAGCGGCCTGGAGGAGGCGCTGCGCATGCTGGCGGAGCGTCTGGGCGCAGCGGAGGCGGCAGGCGGCGCGGAGGCCTTCGCCCGGCACACGGAGGCGATGGCGCTGCCCCGCAGGGAGATTCCGGAGACGGACGCCGCGGAGCTGGCCCGGACGGTCAACCCCCAGCGGCTGGCGAATTTCCCCCTGCCGCTCACCGGCGCCGATCTGGAAGAACTCTACCGGAATGTGATCCGGCATCAGGGCCGCCGGGAAGGAGCTTCAGCATGAAAGCAGTCGATCTGATCCGCCTCATCGGGGCGGAGTTTTACACCGGCGTGCCGGATTCGCAGCTGAAGGCGCTGTGCACCGCGCTGCACCGCCTGTATACGGACGATCCCCGCCACCATGTGACCGCGGCCAACGAGGGCAATGCGGCCGCCCTCGCCGCGGGCTATTATCTCGCCACGGGAAAGCCTGCCGTGGTCTATCTGCAGAACAGCGGGGAGGGCAATCTGGTCAATCCGGCGGCCTCGCTGCTGTCGGACCGGGTGTACGCGATTCCGGTGCTGTACATCGTCGGCTGGCGGGGCGAGCCCGGCGTGCATGACGAGCCGCAGCACGTCTTTCAGGGGGAGATCACCCGTTCCCTCCTGCGGCTGATGGAGATTCAGGACTTCGTGATCTCGCCGGAGACCACGCTGGAGGAGGCTGCAGCGGAAATGGCCCGCTTCCGCGAGCTGTTCGCGCAGGGGAAGTCTGCCGCTTTCGTGATCCGCAAAGGCGCGCTGACGGACGACGGTCAGCCGGACTGGCGCAACGGCAGCCCCATGACGCGGGAAGCCCTGCTGCGCGAGATTCTGGCGGTCACCGGGCATGATCCCATCGTCAGCACCACCGGGAAGTGCAGCCGGGAACTGTTCGAGCTGCGCGAGGCCCGCGGCGAGGATCACAGCCGGGACTTCCTCACCGTCGGCTCCATGGGGCACGCGTCCTCCATCGCGCTGGGGCTTGCCCTGCAGAAGCCGGAACGCCGGGTCTGGTGCGTGGACGGCGACGGCGCCTTCCTGATGCACATGGGGGCGGCGGCCGTCATCGCCCGCAGCGGCGTGCGGAATCTGATCCACATTGTCCTCAACAACGGCAGCCATGAGACGGTGGGCGGCATGCCGACCGCGGCGGCCGGGCTGTGCCTCCGGGAGATCGCGCGGGCCTGCGGCTATCCCTGCGCGCTGAGTGCGGAGTCCGCGGAGGAGGTGCGCCGCGCCCTTCAAACGGCGCGGGACGCGGGTACGCTCGCCTTTGTCGAACTGAAATGCACGATCGGCGCCCGGGCAGATCTGGGCCGGCCGACCACCACGCCCATCCAGAACCGCGACGCCTTCATGGCCGCGCTGGGGAAGAAAGCGGGGCGCGCATGAAGCTCTTTCTGACCAGCTCCCCCTGCAGCCCCGCGCCGGAGGGCGCGGCCTGGCCTTTCAGTACAACCCGGCCTGGGGCTTTGTGGACGCGCTGACGGAGGCCCTGGACAGCGCGCCGCGCCACGGCGGCCTGATGGTGGCGGCCTGGCCGGAGGACCACGCACGCAATGACCGGATGGCGGAGGAATTCCTGGCGGCGCTGCGCTGGCACCGGATGGCCGTGGATTCGCTGCGGATGATCGACAGCCGCAGCGCGCGCGAGCTGCCCGGCCTGCTGGAAAAAGCCGGCTTCGTGCTGCTGGCGGGCGGCCATGTGCCCACGCAGAACGCCTTCTTCCGCCAGCTTTGCCTGAAGGAGCTGCTGCGCGGCTTCGACGGCGTTGTCATGGGCATCAGCGCGGGCAGCATGAACTGCGCGGAGGAGGTCTACGCCCAGCCGGAGCTGCCCGGCGAGACCGCAGATCCCGCATATTGCCGCTTTCTGCCCGGCCTGGGCCTCACGAGGGTGCAGGTGCTCCCGCACATCAATGAAGTCTGGGACAGCACGGTGGACGGTCTCCGGCTGTTCGACGAGATCAGCATTCCCGACAGCCGCGGCCATGTGTTTTATGCCATTCCCGACGGAAGCTATGTCCTGGCGGAGGGCCGCACGGTGATTCACGGCCCCTACCGCGCGCTTTGCGACGGCGCCGCCGTCCATCATGATGACAGCGAAGAGGCTGTCCTGACCGTATGAATAGCCTTCTGCCCGACGCGGCGATCCCGATCCACTGGAGGTACACCAATGATTATCGGCCAATTCTGTGACACATATCCGCCCTCGCTGGACGGCGTCGGACGGGTGGCCCTGAGCTACTGCCAGACCCTGACCGCCATGGGGCACGACACCTATTACATCGCGCCGGAATCCCCGGAAGCCGACGAAGTATCCGGCTTCAAGACCCTGCTGTCGGCCAGCGTGAAGATGCCCCACGAGATGTACCGCATCGGCCTGCCGGCCCTGGATCCGGCCTACAAAAAGAAGGTCAACCAGGTTCCCTTTGACATTGTGCACGCGCACAGTCCCTTCCTGGCCGCCGAGGAGGCCCAGCGCATCGCGAAGCGCCGCGATATCCCGCTGGTGTCCAGCTTCCACAGCAAGTATTACGACGACGCGTTGGCCAAGACGCATTCCGTGCAGCTGGCCCGCTTCTTCGTGCACAGCATCGTGCGCTTTTATGAGAAGTGCGACGGCGTGTGGACCGTCAACAACGCCACCGCGGAAGTGCTGCGCTCCTACGGCTTCACGGGGGAGATCCTCGTGATGGAGAACGGCACTAACCGGGAGGAGCTGAACCCGGCCGCGGACAAGCACCTGAGCGATCTGCTCGGCCCGAAGGACAAGGTGCCGACGCTGCTCTTTGTCGGCCAGCACAATTACAAGAAGAACCTCCACGGCATCCTGGGGGCCTGCGCGATCCTGAAGGCGCAGGGGCAGCCCTTCCGCCTGCTGACCGCGGGCAACGGGCCGGATTTCCAGGACATCGTGGAGGAGGCCCGGACGCTGGGCATCGCGGAGGAGTGCCGCTTCCTCGGCTTCATCGGCGAGAGACCCCTGCTGATGGCCCTGTATCACCGCGCCGATCTGCTGGTGTTCCCCTCCATCTACGACAACGCGCCGATGGTGCTGCGGGAGGCCGCGGTGATGGGCACGCCCGGTCTGGTCGTGCGGGGCTCCTGCTCCGCGGAGGGCGTCGAGGACGGCGTCAACGGCTTCATCAGCCCCGACGAGCAGGCCGGGAGCATCGCCCGGACGATCATCCGCGCCCTGCCGGACACCGTCCCCGTCGGCGAGAATGCCAGCCGCACGATTCCCATCAGCTGGGAGATCATCATGCGGCGGGTCGTGGCCGAATACGAGCGGCTGATCACCGGCCGGCGGGTGCTGAACTGAACACGCACACGGGAGGTTTCCTTTGAACGAAGTGCACGGCAACCTGACCGGCCTGCGGGATACGCTGATCGCCGAGATGGCCGGACTGTATGACTATGAGATGGATCCCGCGGACTTCCTGCCGCGGGAGCTGATGCGGACGCTGGCCCGCTACACGGGGATGATCAACCGCGAGATCGCGCTGTACCTGACCCGCGACGGCGAGGTTGTCGACGTGTCCGTCGGTACGGACAGCAACGTGGAGCTGCGCGACTGGCGGCTGCGGCGCAACGAGAACCGGCTCAGCTGCGTACGCTGCGTTCACACCCACCCCAACGGTGACGGCCGCCTGAGCGATGTCGACCTGAGCGCCCTGCGCGCCGTCGCCGACCAGGACGCCGTCGTCGAGGGA
>CAMNHF010000038.1 GCA_946538975.1 uncultured Clostridia bacterium
GCTGCCAGCCGCAGGATTTCCGCCCCTGGGACGCGGGCAGGCCGGAAGAGATTCGCCTGCTGCCCACCGAGGTGAAGGCGGCGCGCAAGGCGGAGAAGCTCCGCGCGGCGAACGCGGCGGCCCGCGCTGTGTCGGACGAGATTGTACAGGTCTCCTGCGGCCTCACCGACGCGGTGCAGGATGTGCTGATCTGCAACACGGAGGGCACCTTCGTGACCGACCGCCGCGTGTATACCCGCATGTCGGTGTCCGCGGTGGCCAGCAACGGCGCGGAGAACCAGTCCGGCGGCACCAACCCTGGCGCGCAGATGGGCTTCGAGCTCTTTGACGAGCGGGTGGATCCCGAGTACTGCGGCAATTTCGCGGCGAAGCAGGCGGTCACGATGCTGCACGCCCCGGTCTGCCCCTCCGGTGTATACCCGGTGGTCATCGACAACGGCTTCGGCGGCGTGATCTTCCACGAGGCCTGCGGCCACAGCCTGGAAGCGACCAGCGTGGCCTACGGCATCAGCGAGTTCTCCGGGCGGCTGGGCGAGATGATCGCCGCCCCCTGCGTGACGGCCATCGATGACGGCACGATCGTCAATGAGTGGGGCTCCCTGCACGTGGATGACGAAGGCATGCCGACAACAAAGCTGACCCTGATCGAGAACGGCAGGCTGGTCAATTACATGATCGACAAGCTGGGCGGGCGCCGGATGAACATGGCGCCGACCGGCTCCGGCCGCCGGCAGTCCTATGCATGGGCGCCCACTTCCCGCATGCGCAACACCTACATTGCCGCCGGCGAGGACGATGAAGAAGCCATGATCGCCACGATGGGCACGGGCCTGTATGCCGCGAAGCTGGGCGGCGGCTCCGTCAACCCGGCGACCGGCGAGTTCAACTTCGCGGTCAACGAGGGCTACTGGGTGCAGGACGGCAAGATTGCCCACCCGGTGCGCGGGGCCTCCCTGATCGGCCGCGGCAGCGAGGTGCTGCTGAAGATCGACCGTGTGGGGCGGAATCTCCTGCAGGCCCAGGGCATGTGCGGCTCCGTCAGCGGCAGCATTCCCGTGAATGTGGGCCAGCCGATGATCCGTGTTTCCAGCCTGACCGTGGGCGGCCGCTGAGGAGGTGCAGAAGATGACGGAACTGGATATCTTTGTGGACAAGCTGCTGAAGGCGGCGCAGGAAGCCGGCATTGAGACGGCTGAAGTCTATTACCGCGAAGGCGAAAGCACCTCCGCCAAGGCCATGCAGGGCAAGATTGAAACCTACGAGGTCAGCGGCAGCCGCGGGCTCAGCCTGCGCGGCGTCGTGGGCGGCAGGATGGGCTATGCCTCGACCGAGGCCTTTGACGACGACGCCATCGGCCAGCTGGTGCAGGGCGTGCTGGAATCCGCGGAGCTGAACGAGGCGGAGGATCAGGACGAGATTTTCGCCGGCGAGAGTGCCTATCCGGAGCTGGAAGCGGCCGAGTGCGATCTCGGCGAGGTCAGCAGCGAGGATCTGCTGCGCAAGGCCCTGGCGGTGGAGAAGGCAGCGCTCTCGCTGGACAGCCGCGTCACCCAGACCGAGGGCGCGCAGGTGTCCCGCTCCTTTGACCGGGTGCTCATCCGCAACACGCACGGTCTGAATCTCTCGCACGAGCAGGAGCTGGCCGCCCTCTATGTGCTGCCGATCGCCCGCGACGGCGACAACACCGCGACGGGCTTCGCGCTCAAGTTCGGCACCGAATTCGGCAGGATGGATCCGGACGAGCTGGCCCGGAAGGCCGTGGACGAGGCGGTGTCCCAGCTGCACGCGGAGCCTGCGCCCTCCGGCACCTACCGGATCGTGATGCGCAATGATGTGATGGTCAGCATGCTCGGCGTGTTCTCACGTATCTTCTCCGCCGAGAACGCGCAGCAGAAGCTGTCGCTGCTCGCCGGGCGGGAGGGCGAGATGATCGCCGCCGAGATCGTCACGCTGATGGACGACCCGCTGCTCAAGGGCGGCATGGCCTCCTGTCCCTTCGACGACGAGGGCAGCGCATGCCGAACCAAGACGGTCATCTGCAACGGCCGGCTGGAGACCCTGCTCCACAGCCGCAAGACCGCGAAGAAGCAGGGCGTGCAGACCACCGGCAATGCCCGCCGCGGCGGCTACTCCGGAGCCGTGCACGTTTCCCCCAGCAATCTCTATCTCAAGCCCGGCGAGAAGACGCTCGACGAGCTGCTCGCCGATCTGGGCGACGGCCTGCTGATCACCGATGTCTCCGGCCTGCACGCCGGGGCGAACCCCATCAGCGGCGACTTCTCGCTGCTCTCCAAGGGCTTCATGGTGCGCGGCGGCAAGCGGGCCGAGCCGGTGGAGCGCATCACGATCGCCGGCAACTTCTATGAGCTGCTGAAGAGCATCCGCGCGATCGGCAGCGACCTGGAATTCCCCGGCGGCAGCATCGGCAGCCCGTCGGCGGACGTGGGGACGCTGTCCGTCTCCGGCAAGTAAACGCATGATCATACAAAAACCGCGCCGGGGTCACGCTCGGCGCGGCTTTGACAAAAGCCTGTCCCGAGACAGGCAGGAAGAGGGAATACTTCGATGAACCAAAGGGATCTGTCTGCTGTCAAGCGCCGCCTCAACCCGGAGGAGCGCTATCCGTCCGTCATCCGCGGCTGCTATATGGCCTCGGACGGAACCGTGATGTCCTCTTTTACAAAGCCTGTGGGCACGCTGCCGCAGGAGGAATTTGAGAAGTACGCCGGCATTTTCCGCAAGGTGCTCAGCGGCACCCAGGGGCAGAACCTGCTGCCGGTGGACTTCTCCGCCGCCCAGACCATGGAGGACGATGCGCATCAGCTGCTGATGGAGCTGTGCCGCACGGAGCTGCAGGATGACGGCACAGCGGACGGGATGTTTGCGCAGATCCGCGCGGGCCTGCTGGAGCGGCATGACGTCGCAGGCCAGTCCGTGCAAGAGCATCAGCAGGCGGACAACCGGCTGATCCTGCTGATGTACGACTGCATGGATCTGCCCCACCACCGCGGCGACGGCGAGGACGACATGGAGCGCTCCGAGAATGTGTTCAAATACATTCTGTGCGCCGTCTGCCCGGTGAAGCCCACCAAGCCCAGCCTGAGCTGGTTCTCGGCGGAGAATGATTTCCACGCCCGGCCCGAGGACTGGACGGTCGGCCAGCCGGAGAGCGGCTTCATGTTCCCCGCCCTGGTGGAGGGCGGCGCCGATCTCTACAGCGCCCTGTTCTACACCCGCAGCGCGGACGAGCAGCACGAGGGGCTGATGCGGCACGTCTTCCACACGGATACCGTGATGCCCGCAGCCCAACAGCGCGACGCCTTCCAGGCGGTGCTGGAGACCTCCCTGGCGGAGGAGTGCTCCCTGGGCGTTGTGCAGACGCTGCATGAGAAGGTCAGCGAGATGATGGAGGCCCAGAAGAAGGACAAGATGGCCGAGCCGCTCGCCCTGACCCGCAGCGAGGTGCGCACCATGCTGACCGACAGCGGCGTCTCCGAGGCGCGGGCGGAGGCCTTTGACGCCTCCTTCCAGCAGACCTTCGGGGCCTATGCGGAGGTGCCTGCCGTGAATCTGATCACGCCGCGGCAGTACAAGGTTGCCACGCCGGATGTATCGATCTCGGTGGCGCCGGACAAGCGCGATCTGGTGGAGACGCGGGTCATCGACGGCCACCGCTATATCCTGATCCTGGCCGAGGGCGATGTGACCGTCAACGGGGTCAATATCATGTTCAGCTGATCGGGAAACCGAACAGCGCAATCGGAATGCGGCGCCGCAAAGGGATGTGGAGCGTATGAGGCCGCGCATCGTCAAGGGAAAGTACGCGCCGAAGAAGGCATCATCCCGGAGGACAGGCGCTGCCCCTGCCGGACGCGCAACCGATGGAGGACGTCCTCGGCCTGATCGGAGAATGCGCGGGCATCCGGGTGATCCTGCACCCGATCTGCAACTTCAGGGCGGCGCAATGAGGAGGATGTCCATGAGCGATTGGCAGCCGGCCACAGTGCTGCTGTCTGTGGCGGAAGCGGGGGAGGACGGCGCCTTCCCGACGGGGGAGACCATCACCTACGCCGGCTTGGCCCGGCAGCATGAGGACGGCTGGCTGGTGAAGTACGAGGAGCGGCTGACCGAAGAGGCGGATGATCCCGCTACGCTGGTGCGGCTGCGGGTCAATCCGTACCGCGTCAAGCTGCTGCGCGAGGGAGGCTACCGCGCGCTGTTCCATTTCGCGCAGGGCCTCGATTGGGAGCTGTCCTATGAGACGCCCTACGGCGCGCTGCCCATGACCATCCGCACGCGGGAGTTTGCCTGCGAGCTCGGCGCGGACGGCGGCGAGGTGCGCTTCCTCTACGACATGGCGGCCCAGGGCGGAGCCGTCTCCCGGCGGAAAATGCGCATCACCTGGCGGCTGGACGGAGGCGGGGCCCATGCGGATTGAAGGCATGATGGCCCGGCTGCGGCAGGAGGTGCGGCGGGAATGGGAACCCCTGTCCCTGCCGAGACCGCCCGCCCTGCGCCAGGCCCGTCCGCCCGATGCGCTGCTGGCCACGGATCTGCCGCTGCTGACGGGGGAGGCGGAAAGCCTGCGCTTCATCAAGGGGCTTCGTGCGAGAGGCTGGCTTGTGCGCGAGGATAACGGCTGGCTCCTGCTGGACAGGGCGCTGCCGGAGCCCCTGCACCGCCTCACACCGGAGGAGGGCGAGGCCGCCTGTCTGCACAGCCTGCTGAGCCGCCACCCGGACGGCCTGCAGGACGAGACTGCGGCGCGCGCCCTGGCAAAGGCGGCTGAGCTGGGGCCCCAACAACTGCAGAACCTGTGCGGCCTGCTCCATCGGCAGATGGCGGTCAGGCTGCGGGAACACAAACCGCTGCCGGGCAGGCTGATTCCCTGCCTGGAGGGCGCGTATTGGGAGGGATATGCATGCTGATTGCCTGCAGAGGGCATGCGTCGTTCCTGCTGGAGACGGCGGGGGGCACGCGCATTGTCACGGATCCTTACGATGAGGGCACCGGCTACCCCGTCGGGAACACCTGGACGGACGTGGCCCTGGTCAGCCATCACCACCACGACCATGACGCGGTGGAAACCCTGCTCCCGCGGGAGGGCGGCACGATTCGCGTCATTGACACCGCGGAGCCGGTGGTGCTGCCGGACGGCACCCGCATCTCAGGCATCGCCAGCTATCACGACGACGCGCACGGCGCCAAGCGCGGCAGCAACATCATCTTTGTCATCGAGACGGAGGGACTGCGCTGCGTGCATCTGGGCGACCTCGGCCACGTGCCGGATGAGGACATGGTGCGCAGGATCGGCCGTGTGGACATCCTGATGATCCCGGTGGGCGGCCATTTCACGATTGACGCCGCCCAGGCCCGCCAGATCTGCCAGACGCTGAACCCGCGCGTCATTCTGCCAATGCACTACCGCACGGCGACCACGGCGAGCTGGCCCATCGCGCCGGTGGAAGACTTCCTGCAGTTCTATCCCGGCCAGTGGGAACGCGTGCCGGAGCTGCGCGTCACGAAAGAAGACCTGTCCTGCCAGATGCAGGTCGCTGTGATCGCATGAACATTCCATTGATTATAATTGAAGAGGGAGTAAACGCATGACGAACGCACTCAGACGGAATGGCCGCGGCAAGCAGAATTCACTCTTCCGCCCCACCCCCATCCTCACCCGCATGAGCAGGATCACGGAGCGCTCCGCGGACAACTGCGCCAGCTTTGCCGGCATCGCGTCCAAGACCGCCGTCTTCCTGGTCATCACCCTGATCGGCATTGTGGCCCATCTGATCCTGATGAACGGTGTCTTCGCTGCCCAGCCGGAGTTTACGACCATTCAGCTGGCCGAAGGCTTCAATGCGGTGTCCGTGCGCATGGCGGAGATCGTTGCGGTCGCCGTGGCCGCGGTGGTGGGCTTCGTCTGCGAGCTGATCGGCATCTTCGTGCCGAGGACCATCCCGGTGACCGGCGGCATCTACTCCCTCTCCCAGGGCTACGTAATCTCCTTCCTGGTGTTCAAGGTGCTGGGCGGCTATGAGTATCTCGGCCTGGAGGCCCTGGTGCTGACGATTGCCGTGATCGCGGTGATGAGCTGGCTGTACACCTCCGGCATCATCAAGCCCGACAAAAAGTTCCGTACCGTGCTGATGACGCTGCTGCTGGGCTCGGTCGGCGTGGGCCTCATCACGTTCGTGGGCTCCCTGATCCCGGCCACGCGGGGCTATGTCGCGGAGATTGTCCAGAAACCTGTTTACGCCATCGCGCTGGATGTGGTCGGCATCGTGCTTGCCGCGCTGTTCCTGATCAGCGATTTCAGCGTCATCGACGAGTGCGTGCGGGAGCAGTATCCGAAGGAGTACGAATGGTCCGCGGCCTTCGGGCTTGTCTTCACCGTCATTTGGCTCTATCTGAAGATCCTGGATCTGCTGATGCAGCTGAATAAAAAGGACGACTGATTCCGCCAGAGACGGCCGGCGTGTCCGCAAAGGGACGCGCCGGCCTTTTTGCATCCGTGATGATACAGAAAAACCCCGGCCGCTGCAGGCCGGGGGCATATTGCGCGATGGGCGCTGTCTTATTTCGTGATCAGGATGCGTCCGCAGGTCTCGCACTTGACGAGGCCGCCGTCCTGCATGCGCCGGAACGCGGCATTGGGCAGGGCCGTATTGCAGCCTGTGCACATATTCCCTTCGAGGTAGGCCATCGGCGGGGTGGTCTGCCGCTTGACGCCGGTGTAGGTTTCCATCAGCTCGTCCGGGATGCCCGTGCGCAGGGCTTCGGCTTTGGCCCGCTGGGCTTTTTCCTCCTTCTTCAGCTCCTCGCTCTCGCGGGTGTACTCCACCTTCATCTCGTCGAACTGCTTGCGGCCCTCGGAGATGCTCTGAATCAGGCGGGGGAGGCGGGTCAGGATGCCGTTGCAGCCGCGCTGCAGGTCCTTCAGCTCCTTCTCATACATGGCCAGCGTATCGCGGCAGTCGATGACCGCATTGGCCAGATCCTGCACGTCGGCGGGATCCTCCGGCAGCTGCGTCCGGTACTGCTCCTCCAGGCTGTTCAGCTGGCTTTCGCCCTTCTTCATGGCCATCTTGATGGTTTCCACACGGTCGCTCATCGCGGTGATTTGCTCCTCCAGCGACCTGTACTCCTCACGCTGGCGGAGAATCCCGTCGCGGAGCTTTTCCAGCTTCTGGCGCAGCGTGGAGCGATGCATCCTGGCGCTGATACGGTCAGCCTTGATGTCCTCCTGCATAAATGCCCACAGCTTGCTCATCTGCTCGGAAGTGTAATCCATGGTAGCCTCCTTCTGGCTGGATCCCCAGCCGGTGTGGTCTTATATCATTCAGACCGGGGCCGCGTAGGCCCCCATCTGGGATACGTGAATGGGGAAGGCCGCGCCCTGCTCCTGCGCAAAACAGCGAAGGCGCTCTGCCTGGGCGAGGATGCCCGGATTCTCGGTGGCGAAGTGCCCGGCCTCCAGGCCCACCAGGCCCGCGTCGGTCATGGCCAGTGCGTGGTGGTGCTTGATCTCGCCTGTCAGGAACACCTGTGCGCCGGCGCTCAGGGCATCGGGCCAGAATTCGCTGCCGCCGCCGGAGCACACGCCGACGCGCTCCACCCGCGTTCCCGCAGGCAGCTCGCCCATCCGGCGGACGACGGTGTGCAGCTGTGCTTCGACAAAGAAAACCAGCTGATCCAGCGGCAGCGGCTCGGCCAGACGGCCTGCCCGCCAGAAGCCCTCGCCACTGACATCACGCAGCCCGATGGCCGCGCAGAGCGCGTCATTGATGCCGCCCGGCGCCTGATCCAGATTCGTATGCGCAGCGATCAGCGAGAGATGGCCGCGGATCATGCGGGAGATCAGCCGGCCTTCAAAGGTCTCCTCGGTCAGCCGCCGGATCGCGCTGAACATCAGCGGATGGTGGGTGATGATGAGGCTGACCCCCAGCCGCTCGGCCTCCTGCAGCACGGCGGGCGTGACGTCGAGGGCGAACAGCACGCCCCTGCACTCCTCCGCCGGATCCCCGACGAGGAAGCCGCTGTTGTCGAAGTCCTCCTGCGTCTCAAAGGGCGCCAGCGCATCCAGCCAGCGGTAGATTTCGCTGTGCTTCATCTCTCCGCCTCCAGTCCCGGCAGGCTCTCGTAAAAGGCGATGTCCTCCTCGGCTTCCCGCAGCTCCCTTTCGCCGCCGGGGCGGATGGTGCCGCTCAGTAGCGCGGTGTGCAGACCGGCCTGCTTGCGCTGCGCGACCTGCAGCCAGTGCCGCGTGTAGGCCTCCCGGAGGGGCGTGTTCTCCGTCTGCCACAGCAGCCGTCCGCGCCGCAGCTCCGCCTCTGTCCAGGGCGTGTCCGCGCCCTTTTCGGCCCGCCAGAGCAGATAATAATACCCGCCGGCGCGGCAGAGCACCTCTTGGGTGAAGTGCCAGCCGATGTCCTGTACCGCCCGGCGGACAAGATCATGATCCGTGTGGCAGGAGAGCACCAGCACGGCGCTGTTCAGCCGTCCGCGGCCCTCCCGCAGGATCCGGGAAATCACATGGCCGCCCATCCCCGTGACGGAGATGCAGCCGCAGTCGCGATCCACCGCGTCCAGGCCGTCGGCGCAGCGGATCAGCACGCGATCCTCCAGGTGAAAGCGGGCGACCGTATGCCGCGCGTGCTGCAGCGCCTTTTCGCTGACATCGGAGAGGATCATCCGGCGGCAGGTTCCATCCCGCAGCAGCCGCGCCGGGAGCAGCGCGTGATCCGTGCCGATGTCCGCCCCCCATTCGCAGGGCTCGCAGAGAGAGGCCGCCAGCGACAGGCGCGCGTCCAGCATATCCTGCTCCTTTCGGCTCAGTCGTGCATGCTCTTGATCTGGTTGCAGTTGCGCAGCTTGCGCAGGGCCTTGGCCTCGATCTGACGGATGCGCTCGCGCGTGACGTGGAACTTCTCGCCGACCTCCTCCAGCGTGTACTGCCGGCCGCCGTCCAGACCATAGCGGAGGATCAGCACGCGGCGTTCGCGCTCGGTCAGCTTCTCGTTGAGCAGCTCCATCAGCTGTTCGCGCTGCAGGGTTTCAAAGGCCGCGTCGGCTGGGGCCAGAGCGGTTTCATCCGGGATGAAGTCACCCAGATGGCTGTCCTCTTCCTCGCCGATGGGCGTCTCCAGGCTGACCGGATCCTGCGCGATCTTGATGATCTCCTCCACGCGGGACTCCGGCAGATGCATGGCCGCGGCGATCTCCGCCGTGGTGGGCTCGCGGCCGTATTCCTGCATCAGCTGGCGGCTGGTGCGGATCAGCCGGTTGATGGTCTCCACCATGTGCACGGGAATGCGGATGGTGCGGGCCTGATCCGCCAGCGCGCGGGTGATGGACTGGCGAATCCACCAGGTCGCGTACGTGGAGAACTTGAAGCCCTTGCTGTAGTCAAACTTGTCCGCGGCCTTGATGAGGCCCATATTGCCCTCCTGAATCAGATCCAGGTAGAGCATGCCGCGGTTGTTGTAGTGGCCGGCAATGGACACCACCAGGCGCAGATTCGCCTTGATCAGCTGATCCTTGGCGGCCTGGTCCCCCTGCTCGATCCGCTTGGCCAATTCGACCTCTTCCTCGGCGGTGAGCAGCGGAATCTTGCCGATCTCCTTCAAATACATGCGGATGGGATCGATCAGGTTCACATCGTCGGAGGGGGAGGTCTGCACCCGCGGCGCTGCGACGGGGGAGGCGGTTTCCTGCTGGGCCATGCCGTCCTGATCGTCGGCGGCCACTCGCACGCCCATGGACTCCAGCTGATCCAGCATCGCCTCCAGCTGCTCCGGATCGCGCGCCAAATCGCCCAGCAGGCTGATCACATCCACGCTGGTGACGTAGCCCTTCGCCTTGCTCATTTCGGCGAGTTCGTTCAGCTTTGCGTCGAGCAGGCCTTCCTCATCGTCGGGGGAGACATCGTCCGCTTCATCGCCTTCCTCATCCGCCAGCTCCTCCGCGACATCCTCCTCGGGCGGCATGTTGAGATCGTCCGCACCCTCCACAGTGATGCCTTCTTCACTCAGCCGGGCCAGCAGCTCGGTCAGCTGATCCGCCTCCAGCTCCGTGCCGGAGAGCGCGCCCATGATGTCACCATAGGAGAGAGAGCCCTTTTTCTTGCCCTTGGCGGCGAGGCTCTTCAGGATGGATTCCAGTTCAGATGCTTTTGTCAAGCTGTATCGCTCCTTTCAGCGGTCAGCGGGTACGGGAAAGCTTTGTTTATCGGCTGTTTTTGAGTTTGTTCAGCGAGGCGGTCAGCTGTGCCGCCTCGGCCATCAGCCGGCCCTGCTCCTCCCGCGGTGCGGTGTTCAGCCGGGCCATGATCTGCTGCAGTTCTTTTTCCATCCGCTGACGGCGGAGCGCCTTCAGGCACTGGCGGGCCATCAGCAGGCTTTCGTCCACGCTCTGGGGCAGCTCCTGGGTCAGCACCTGGCTGACGCGGGCGCGGTCGTCCGCGGTGGCCTGGCGCTCTACGATGTCGGCAACCTGTGCCCCCTCCGAGAGCGCCGCATAGATACTTTTCAACAAAGGATCATCAAAATCCTTTTCCTCGGCGGCATCAACCGGCAATTGTTTTGCGGCGATCAGGGAAATGATCAGCTCCTGGGCCCGCACGGTCTCCGCCGCGGCGGCGGGGGCGGGCGCCGGTCTGGGCCGGCGGGGAGGCTGCTGCTGTACGGTCTGCAGCGGCTGCGACTGGCCGATCTGCTGCAGCAGCACCTCGCGGGAGAAGCCGGTCTGCACGCTCAGCTCGGCCAGATGGGTTTCGATGGCGACCGGATCCAGCCCCTTCAGCACCCGGGCGCAGGCGCGGGCGTATTCCATGCGGTCCTCCTGCGAGGTCATGTCATACTGCTCGCGCAGCCTGCGCATCCGATAGGTCTCCGGCGAGATGTCCGGCAGCTTCGCGAAGCCTTCCGGTCCGTCGCGGCGGATGAATTCATCGGGATCCAGCCCGTCGGGGAAGTCCAGCACCCGGGCGGGCACGCCGGCGGCCTGCAGGATGTCCAGCCCCCGCAGGATGGCGTGCTGGCCGGCGCTGTCGCCGTCATAGGCCAGGAAAACCTTCGGCGCGAAGCGCTTCAGCAGGCGGGCCTGCTCTACCGTCAGCGCGGTGCCGAGCGTGGCGCACACGCCCCTGACGCCGAACTGGGTCAGCGACACCACGTCCATATAGCCCTCCACGAGGATGACGCGCTCCAGCTGCCGCTCCTTGTGCAGCAGATTCGCCGCGTAGACCCCCTCGCGCTTGTTGAAGACGGGCGTGTCCGAGGTGTTCAGGTATTTGGGCTGCCCCTGCCCCAGGATGCGGCCGCCGAAGGCCAGCACATTGCCGCTTACGTCGATGATGGGGAAGATGGCCCTGCCGCGGAACATATCGAAGACGCGGCGCGGCCTTGCGGGGCTGTCCTCCGTGGCCGGCTCCGCCTCGCGAATGATGGTCAGACCGGCCAGGCTGAGCTCCTCCTCCGTGTAGCCCTGCCCTTTGAGATGCTGCGTCAGCGCGTCCCACTGGTCCGGCGCCGCGCCGAGCCCGAACCTGCGGATGACGCTGTCGGACAGGCCGCGCCCCTTGAGATAGTCCAGCGCGGGCCGGCCGGCCTCGGTGAAAAGCGTCTGATGATAATAGCGCGCGGCCTCGCGGTTGGCGGCCAGCAGGCGTTCCTTCTGGGAGCGCTTCTTCTCCCAGTTGGGATCGTATTCCAGCTGCGGCAGCTGCAGGTGCACCTGGTCTGCCAGGAATTTCACCGCCTCATGGTATTCCAGCCGCTCGATGTCCATGATGAACTGGATGACCGAGCCGCCGGCCTTGCAGCCAAAGCAGTAAAACAGCTGCATGGAGGGGTTGACCGAGAAAGAGGCCGTCTTTTCTCCGTGGAAGGGGCACAGGCCCCAGTAGCGGCTGCCGTTTTTCTTCAGCGGCACATACGCGGAGACCACCTGCACGATGTCAGCCCGGTTCCGCAATTCGTCCAGCCATGCCTGCGGGTAGCGTCCAGCCATACTCATCACCGCCTTGTATTTCGCCGCGCGGCCGGTTTTTCCTGCATTGATTCCGAAATCCTGATTACTCCTGCGCAAAGCCGGAGGGGATGAACAGCTGCCGGTAGGTGCGCACAGCGTACCGGTCGGTCATGCCGGAGAGGAAGTCCGCCACGCCGCGCTCCGTCCCCTCCTGGTAGCCGATCATCACATACTCCATCGGCATCTTGCCGGGATGCTGCGTGTAATAGGCGAACAGCCCGCGCAGCACATGATCGCAGCGGGCCTCCTCCGCGGCGCGCCAGGAGTCCCGGTAGACCTTCTCAAACATGAAATCGCGCAGCGCGTCCATGGCCGTCTGCACGCGCTCGCTCATGCGCAGGTGCGGCTGTTCGCGGCTGTTCTCCACCAGATCGGTGATCATCGTGTTGATGCGCTCGCCATGGGTTTCGCCCAGCACGCGCAGAATGTCCTGCGGCAGCTCGAAGGGCTTGAGCACACCGCCGCGCAGCGCGTCGTCCAGGTCGTGGTTCAGATAGGCGATGCGGTCGGCACGGCGCACGCATTCACCCTCGAGAGTGGCCGGCTGCTGCGGGCCGGAATGGCACAGGATGCCGTCGCGCACCTCCCAGGTCAGGTTCAGCCCGGCGCCCTCCATCTCCAGCCGCTCCACCACGCGGAGGGACTGCTCATTGTGGCGGAAGCCGTCCTGCAGCAGGGTGTCCAGCGTCCGCTCCCCGATGTGGCCGAAGGGCGTGTGGCCGAGATCGTGCCCCAGGGCGATGGCCTCCGTCAGGTCCTCGTTGAGCCGCAGCGCCCGCGCCAGCGTCCGCGCCACCTGCGCCACCTCCAGCGTGTGGGTCAGCCGGGTCCGGTAATGGTCTCCCTCCGGGGCGAGGAACACCTGCGTCTTGAATTTCAGCCGCCGGAAGGCCTTGCAGTGGATCAGCCGGTCGCGGTCGCGCTGGAAATCCGTGCGGATCTCGCAGGGCTTCACAGGCACAGCCCGGCCCCGGGTATCCCTGGATTTGACCGCCAGCGGGGAGAGCCACAGGGCTTCCTGCGCTTCATACTCCTCCCGGATGCTCATGCCAATCCCTCCTTCGACGGAAACACGCGCCCAAACTATGGCACATTCTTAAATACAACAGAAATACAAAAAATCCTTTAGCATCGTGGACAATCCGCAAAATTCCGCCTCCCGCAGCCGCCTTTTTCTGCCGCAGAAGGCTGATTTCAGCAGGAGGCCTGCCCCTATCGCCGGCTTTTGCCAGAATCTTCCGGCAAAAAAACTGTTGCAATCCCGGGATCTGTCCTGTATAATATGACAGATTGCGGCGGATACGCCGGTCGGGAGGGATGCCTGTGCGGTTGCTGCTGAAGAACGCGTCAGTCTGGCAGAATGGGCAGTTTGAACGCCTTTCTCTTGTGATTGACAATGGGCGGATTGCCGGACGATCTGCCGAATGGACCGGGGGCGACGATGGCTTCGACCGTGTTTTTGCCCTTGACGGATTGGTTTTGTTTCCCGGATTCACGGATGTGCATGTACACCTTCGCGAGCCGGGTTTTTCTTATAAGGAAACCATCGGCACCGGCAGCCTGGCCTGCGCCCGGGGCGGCTATACCACGGTGTGCGCGATGCCGAACCTGCAGCCCGCGCCGGACACGCCGGAGCACCTGCAGGAGGAAGAGGATCTGATCCGCGCGCAGGCGGCGATCCGGGTGCTGCCCTATGCCTCCATCACCATGGGGCAGAAGGGCGAGGGCGATGTCGTCGACATGGCGGCGCTGGCCCCGCGGGCGTGCGGCTTCTCCGACGACGGCCGCGGCGTCAAAACGGCCGCCACGATGCGGGAGGCCATGGAAAAGTGCGCTGCGGCGGGCAGCATCATCGCCGCCCACTGCGAGGACGTTTCCCTGATCCCGCCGGGCGGCTGCATCCACGAAGGCGCCTATGCGAAGGCCCACGGCCTGCCGGGCATTCCCTCGGAGAGCGAGTGGGCGCCGATCGCCCGCGACATCGAATTGTGCCGGGAGACCGGCTGCGCCTACCACGTCTGCCATGTCAGCTGCCAGGAATCGCTGGCGCTGATCCGTCAGGCGAAGGCCGAGGGCGTGAACATCACCTGCGAGACGGCTCCGCACTACCTGCTGCTCTCCGAGGAGGATCTGCCGGAGGACGCGGAGGCGCCGGACAGCGGCCGCTTCAAGATGAATCCCCCGCTGCGGCGCAAGGCCGATCAGGACGCGCTGCTGGAGGCCGTAGCGGACGGCACGGTGGACATGATCGCCACGGATCACGCCCCCCACGCCGCGGAGGAAAAGGCCAGGGGCCTGCGCGGCTCCGCGATGGGCATTGTGGGCATTGAGACGGCCTTCCCGCTGCTGTACACCTATCTGGTGGAGACCGGGCGCCTGCCGCTCAGCCGGCTGATCGAGCTGCTCGCGGAGAAGCCCCGGCAGCGCTTCGGGCTGGACGGCGGCATCGCCCCCGGCGACCGTGCGGAGCTGTGCGTGTGGGATCTGCACGCGGACAGCACGGTGGATCCGGCGCAGTTTGTTTCCAAAGGACATGCCACCCCGTTCGCGGGCTGGCCGGTGCACGCGGTCTGCCGGCTGACCATCTGCGGGGACCGCATCGCGTGGGAGGCGCTGACATGAGATTCATCATTGCGCAAAATGTTCCTGCCGCGAAAGGCGTCCGGGCCATGCGGCTGGAGGGAGACACGAGGGAGATCCGGCGGCCCGGGCAGTTTGTCCAGGTGCAGGTGCCGGGCTTCTATCTGCGGCGGCCCATCTCCGTCTGTGACTGGGACGAGCAGGGGCTGCTGCTGGTCTACAAGGTCGTGGGCGAGGGCACGGCGGCCATGGCCCGGATGCAGCCCGGCGAGGCGCTGGAGCTGCTGACGGGGCTCGGAAACGGCTTTGATCCGGCCATGGCGGGTCAGCGGCCGCTGCTGGTCGGCGGAGGCGTCGGCCTGCCGCCTCTGCTGGGGCTGGCGAAGACGCTGGTGCACGGAGGAGTCAGGCCGCTGGCTGCAGCCGGCTTCGGCACGGAGGCGGACGTGATGCTGCGGGAGGAATTCCGCGCCGCGGGCGTCGAATTGCACATCGCGACCATGGACGGCTCCCTCGGCGTGAAGGGCCTCGTGACGGACGCGATGCGGGCGCTGGCCTTTGACAGCGTGTTCGCCTGCGGCCCGCTGCCCATGCTGCGCGCCGTTTACGATGCGGCGGAGGTGCCCGGGCAGTTCAGCTTCGAGGAGCGCATGGGCTGCGGCTTCGGCGCCTGCATGGGCTGCACCCTCATGACAAGGAACGGGCCGAAGCGGGTCTGCGCCGACGGCCCCGTATTCAGAAGGGAGGAGATCCTGTGGAACAGCTGAACACGGAGGTCGTGCTCTCCGGCGTGCGCTTTCGCAACCCGGTTATTCCGGCCAGCGGCACCTTCGGCTTCGGCCAGGAGTTCACGCGCTACTACGACCTGAACCTCCTGGGCGGCATCTCCTTCAAGGGCACGACGATCGAGCCCCGCTTCGGCAATCCGACGCCGCGCATCGCGGAATGCCAGGCCGGCATGCTCAACAGCGTCGGCCTGCAGAATCCCGGCGCGGAGCATGTGCGCGATGTGGAACTGCCGGCACTGCGGAAGATCTTTAACGGGCCGCTCATCGCGAACATCAGCGGCTTCAGCGAGGAGGATTACGTACGCGCCGTGGAGATCCTGACCGGAGCGGAGCAGGTGGCGCTGCTGGAGATCAACATCTCCTGCCCGAATGTGCGCCACGGCGGCATGGCCTTCGGCACCAGCCCGGAGGCAGCCGCGGCCATCACCCGCGCGGTGAAGAAGGTGGCGACGAAGCCCGTGTATATGAAGCTGTCGCCCAATGTGACGGACATCACCGCCATCGCGAAGGCCTGCGAGGACGCGGGCGCGGACGGCCTCTCGCTGATCAACACGCTGCTGGGCATGCGCATCGATGTTCGCCGCCGCCGCCCGGTGCTGGCGAACAAGATGGGCGGCTACTCCGGCCCGGGCATCTTCCCGGTGGCGCTGCGCATGGTGTACCAGGTGACCGGGGCGGTGCGCATTCCCGTGATCGGCATGGGCGGCGTTTCCACTGCCCGGGATGTCATCGAGATGATGATGGCCGGCGCCCGCGCGGTGCAGGTCGGCGCGGCCAACCTGGTTGATCCGCTGGCCTGCCGGAGCATTGTGGAGGCCCTGCCGGAGGAGATGGCCTCACTGGGCATTCACGCCCTTTCCGAGATTGAACGCGTATCATAAGGAGGTAAACAAAATGGCCCAGGATGTCATCATTGCGCTGGACTTTGCCGGCCGCGACGCCACGCTGCGCTTTCTCGACAGCTTCACCGGCCGCAAGCCCTATGTCAAGATCGGCATGGAGCTGTACTACGCGGAGGGGCCGGAGATCGTGCGTGAGATCAAGAAGCGCGGCCACCGCATCTTCCTCGATCTGAAGCTGCACGACATTCCGAACACGGTGAAGAAGGCCATGCGCGTCCTGTCCGGCCTGGATGTGGACATGGCGAACCTCCACGCCGCGGGCACCATTGCGATGATGGAGGCGGCGAAGGAGGGCTTCACGCGGGAGGACGGCAGCTGCGGCACGCTGCTGGCCGTGACCCAGCTGACCTCCACCAGCGAGGAGCGGATGCATGAGGAGCTGCTGATCGGCGCGACCATGCCGGAGACGGTGGCGCATTACGCGGAGAACGCGAAAAAGGCCGGGCTGGCCGGCGTCGTCTGCTCGCCCCTGGAGGCAGCGCTGGTCAAGGAGCGCTGCGGCGCAGACTTCCTGACGGTGACGCCGGGCATCCGCTTTGCGGACAGCGCGGTGGGCGACCAGGTCCGCGTGATGACGCCGGCGCGCGCCCGGGAAAACGGCAGCGACTACATTGTCGTCGGCAGGCCCATCACCGCCGCGGACGATCCCGTGGCCGCCTATGAGCGCTGCATCCGCGAGTTTCTTGGCTGAGAGCGAAAGGAGATACACACATGCTTGACCGGAAAATTGCCCACGACCTGCTCTCCATCGGCGCCGTGTTCCTCCGCCCGGACGATCCCTTCACCTGGGCGAGCGGCATCCACAGCCCCATCTACTGCGACAACCGCCTGACCCTGACGGCCCCCGAGGTGCGCACCCATGTGGAGGAGGGGCTGGCGCAGACCATCCGCGAATTCTATCCCGACGCGGAGGTGCTGGAGGGGACGTCGACCGCGGGCATCGCGCACGCGGCGATCACCGCCCATCTGATGGGCCTGCCCATGGGCTACGTCCGCAGCGGCCACAAGGATCACGGCCGCGGCAATCAGATCGAGGGCCGCCTGGAAAAAGGCCAGCGCGTGGTCGTCGTGGAGGATCTGATCTCCACCGGCGGCTCCGTGCTGGAGGTGGTCGACGTGCTGCGGGAGGCCGGCGCGGAGGTGCTGGGCATCGCGTCCATCTTCACCTACGGCATGCAGAAAGGTCTCGACCGCCTGCAGGCCGCCGGCGTCGTGAACCACAGCCTGAGCAATTTCGACGTGCTGTGCGAGGTCGCCGCGGAGAAGGGCTACATTGCGGCGGCGGACATCGACCGGCTGAAGCGCTTCCGGGCCAATCCGTCCGACGAGAGCTGGATGCAGCGTTGACAGAGGAGGAAAAGCATGCGGCATCTGATCAACATCACTGACTTCACACCCGAGGAGATTGTTGAGCTGCTCGATCTGGGCGACCGGATGATCGCGGATCCGGCGCAGTGGCGGAGCAGCCAGCAGGGGAGGATCCTGGCCACGCTCTTCTTTGAGCCCAGCACCCGCACCCGGCTCTCCTTTGAATCCGCCATGCAGTCCCTGGGCGGCAGCACGCTGGGCTTCGCGACGGCGGATTCCTCCTCCACCACGAAGGGAGAATCCCTGCTGGACACCATCAGCACGGTCTCCTGCTATTCGGACATCATCGCCATGCGCCATCCGCGGGAAGGCGCGCCGGTGGCCGCTGCGCTCAAGTCCCGCGTCCCCGTGATCAACGCGGGCGACGGCGGGCACAACCACCCCACGCAGACCCTGACCGACATGATGACCATCCGCCGCAGGAAGGGCGTGCTGGACGGGCTGACTATCGGCGTGTGCGGCGATTTGAAGTTCGGCCGCACCGTGCACTCCCTGCTGGACGCCATGAGCCGCTGCCCGGGCAACCGCTTTGTGCTGATCTCCCCGCCGGAGCTCCGCGTTCCCTCCTATGTGACCGATATGCTGCAGAGCCGCGGGAGCCGATACACCGAGGTGGAGAGCATGGAGGCGGCCATGGCGCAGCTGGACGTGCTCTACATGACGCGGGTGCAGCGCGAGCGCTTCTTCAACGAGGCCGACTATGTCCGCCTGAAGGACACCTACATCCTGACGCCCGAAAAGCTGGCCGGCGCGCGCGATGATCTCATTGTGATGCATCCGCTGCCCCGCGTCAACGAGATCGACACCCGCGTGGACGACGATCCGCGGGCTGTGTACTTTGAGCAGGTGCGGAACGGCCGCTTTGTGCGCATGGCGCTGATTCAGAAGATGCTGGAGGACTGGGCATGAATATCGACGCAATTCAGCGCGGCATTGTGCTGGATCACATCAGCGCGGGCCGCGGCATGGACATCTACCGCGCGCTGCATCTGGATGAGCTGAGCTGCTCGGTGGCCATCATCCGCAATGTGAAGTCCCCGGCCATGGGCAAGAAGGACATCATCAAGATTGACGAGGACATTGACATCGATCTGGACGTGCTGGGCTTCCTGGATCCGGGGATCACGGTCAACATCATCGAGGACGGCGTGATTGTGGAAAAGAAGCATCTGGCGCTGCCCCACCGGCTGACGGGCATCCTGCAGTGCCGCAATCCCCGCTGCATCACCGTGCAGGAGAAGAGCCTGCAGCAGATCTTCCTCCTCAAGGACGCGGAACGCCACATCTACCGCTGCTATTACTGCGACGCGGAGCAGAAATGAGCCCCCGTGCCCTCATCAATCCCCTTTGTCTCCAACAAAAGACTCCGCGGTATGCATGTGCCGCGGAGTTGTTTTGATGGTTCATCCTCAGGCTTCGTCCAGCTGCGCCTGCGGGAGCTCAAACCAGAAGGTTGTGCCCGCGCCTTCCTCGCTGTCCACGCCGTAGGGCACGCCGTGCATCTCCAGAATCGTGCGGACGATGTTCAGCCCCAGCCCGCTGCCGATGATGGCGCGCTTGTGAGTTTCCTTCGTGCGGTAGTAGCGGTTCCAGATCAGCGGCAGCTCGTCCTTCGCGATGCCCTTGCCGGTGTCGCGCACCTCGATGCGGACAGCCTTCCCCCGGACGCTCTGCAGGACGGTGACGGTTTTGTCCGCGCCGGTGTAGGTCAGCGCGTTGCCGATCAGGTTGTAGACGACCTGCTCAATGCGCGGGGCGTCGGCGGTGACAAACTGCGCGTCCTCCGGCGTGAAGCGCACGGTGTAGCCGTCCTTGGCCACCATGCTGCCGATGCGGCTGACGATGGCCTGCACGGTCTCCGTCAGGCAGAAGTCCGTGGGGCTGAGCGAGATGGAGCCGGTCTGCATCCGGCTGAAGTCAAGCAGCTCATTGACCAGGGAGGAAAGCCGCTGGGTCTCGTCGATAATGACCTGCATGTTTTCCGGCGTGTTCTCATTCGGCAGATCCCGCATGACCTCCGCGTAGCCGCCGATCATGGTCAGGGGCGTGCGGAGATCGTGGCTGATGTTGGCGATGAGCTCATGCTGCAGGGCCTCCACCTGGCCCAGATCCTCCGCAGCCTGTTCCAGCGTCGTGTTGAGCTCGGCGATCTCCCGGTAGGCCGCCGCGTGGGGCGGACGCTCATACTGGGCGCGGGAGAGGCTCTTCGCGGCTGTATTTGTCTCAATGATGGGCCGCGAGATGCGGCGGGAGATCAGCCAGGCCAGCAGCAGAGCAAACACCAGAATCAGCGCAGTGATCACGATCAGCTGCAGCCGCAGGGCGCTGGTTGTGGCGCTCACCGGCGTGATCTGCGAGCTGAGCAGCATCACCGCGGCCGTGCCGTCCGCCATGGTCACGCGGCGCAGGTAGAGCAGGCCCACGGCCTCGCTGGTTTCCAGGCCCAGGGCGCCGAAGTGTTCCCGCTGGCGGCCGATGTCCTGCGGATCCCGTTCTTTGCCGAAGCCGTCCCCCTCCATCGGAGGCGGAGGCGGAGACGTGAGGCTGCTGTCTCGCTCCGACTGCCCATCGCCGCCGCCCGCATTGCCCTGCGATGCGCCGGACAGGCCCGTGGGCAGCGTGCCTGAGACCACGTAATTTGTCTGATCGATGTAGAACAGATGCTCCGAGGGCGAGCCGTCCGCGGGGGCCTGGCTGCACCACCATTTCAGCGTGCCGTGGGCCATCTTGTGCACCATGGAGCTTCGGGTGCCCTGCGCGGAGAGCAGCGGCGTCAGGCTGTCATCCAGCAGGAGGATATTGACCTCGTTCTGCTCCGCCAGTCGCTGGGCCAGGCTTTCCAGATCCTCATTGCCGAGGTTCTGCATGATGACCTCCGCGGCTCCGCTGGTCTGCTGCCGCTTGTAGGCGCGGTAGAAGGAGCCCAGCAGCTGCAGCTGGAAAACCCACAGCAGCACCAGCACAAAGCCGACGAACAGCATCAGGTACATCAGAACGCGCCCCCGAATGCCAACCCGGGGGCTCCGTGCCTTCTTTTCGCTGCGATCAGTCGTTTTCAAAGCGGTAGCCCACTCCTCGCAAGGTTGTGATGCGGCCGGCATAGGGCCCCAGCTGCCGCCGCAGCAGCTTGATGTGCGTGTCCAGCGTGCGGTCGTCGCCGTTGTAGGCGTAATCCCATACCTCGGTGATCAGCATCTCCCGCGTGAGGGCGATCCCGCGGTTGCGCACCATGTAGAACAGCAGGTCGTATTCCTTCGGGCTCAGCTCCAGATCCCGTCCGTCAACGGTGACCCGGCGGGCCGTGAAGTCGATGACCAGGCCCTCGCCGATCGTGACGACGTCCTTCTTCTCGCCGCCCGTCCCGCGCTTCAGAACCGCGCTGACACGCATCATCAGCTCCCGCGGCGAGAAGGGCTTGACCACGTAGTCGTCCACGCCGATCTCAAAGCCGTGGATGCGGTCGTACTCCTCGCCGCGGGCGGAGAGCATGATGACCGGCGTGCCCGAGAACTTGCGGATCTCCCGCACGGCGGAGAAGCCGTCCAGCTCCGGCAGCATGACGTCCATGATGATCAGGTCGTAGGAGCTGCTCCGGCATTTCTCGATAGCCTGCATGCCATTGGTGGCCTCGTCGATCTCGTAGCCCTCAAAGGCGGAATACTTATGAATGATGTCCCGGATCGGGGCTTCATCGTCCACAACAAGCAGTTTCATGGCGTTGCCTCCTGTCAGCTTCAATCGGTTTCAGTATACCCTGACAACAGGCAAAAAGCAAGCGAGCGATTTGTCTTTTCGCCGTATGTTTTCATATTTATGTTACTATTCAGCCTTCCAGACCGGCAGAGAAAGAAAAAGTTGAGTTGGGGGT
>CAMNHF010000039.1 GCA_946538975.1 uncultured Clostridia bacterium
CTTTTCGGCCTCGAAAAGGGTTTCCTTCCCCCAGAAGCTGAGCAGTAACTTTTGCCGTCTTCCAGCGCGATCCGGGTCCGCTTTCCCGATTGACAAGCGGGGCGGCAGATGCTATCATCTGCGTGACATCGGAGATGGGAGCGAACAGAATGCCGGAAGCACAGACGATCGCCGCCCAGCAGGCCTGCATGGAGCCGCTGCAGCTGGCCGGGCTGATGATTATGGAGAACGGCGGGGAAATCTACCGCGTCGAGGAGACCGTGACCCGCATGGGCACTGCCTTCGGGCTCAGCGAGATCGAGAGCTTTGCGGTGCCGTCGGGGCTGTTTATCAGCTACCGCCTGTCGGACGGTTCCACCGCCTCCTCCGTCAAGCGCGTGCGCCGGGGCAGCACCAACCTGACCCGCGTGGACGAGGTGAACAGTGTCTCCCGCGAGATCGAGGCCGGCACGCTGACGATGGCGCAGGCCTGCGAGCGGCTGCGGCAGATTCGCGACCAGCGCTTCCCCACGGCGCTGCTGCCGCTGGCGGCGGGGCTGTGCGCCGGCGGCTTCTCGCTGATGTTCGGCGGCGGCCTGCCGGAGGCGCTGGCGGCCTTCCTGCTGGGGACGCTGGTGCAGGCCGTCACCCCGCTGATGGCCCGCTTTCATATGCACGACATGGCGACCATTCTCCTGGGCAGCATGCTGACCACCCTGCTGCCCATGATCGCCCAGAAGCTCTGGCCCGCCCTGCTGGCCGAGGCCGTCATCGCCGGCGCGCTGATGCCCCTGCTGCCCGGGCTGGCCATGACCAACG
Source organism: uncultured Clostridia bacterium (assembly GCA_946538975.1). Lineage (GTDB taxonomy): Bacteria > Bacillota > Clostridia > Christensenellales > Aristaeellaceae > RUG11272. Next base: position 799 of record CAMNHF010000039.1, read on the forward strand.
CGGTGCAGGACACCCTGCGCGGCGACATGGTGGCCGGCACGAGCCACGGCCTGCAGGCCATCCTCACCGCAGGCCTGATCGCGGGCGGCGCGCTGGTCTCGGCAGCCCTGTTCCGCGCCCTGTTCGGAGGCTGACATGACGGAAATCGGATTCTTCCCGGCGGCCCTCTCGTCCTTTCTCGGCACGCTGGGCTTCGCGGTGCTGGTCCACGCGCCGAAGCGGGCCCTGCTGCCCGCCTCCCTGTCGGGGATGGCGGCCTTCCTGATCGCCTGGCTGCTGGCCCACCTCGGCGTATCCGAGGCGGCGGCGATCTTCTGCGGCTCCCTGGCCGGCTCCCTGGCCGGGCTGAGCCTGGCGCGGCATCTGCGCATGATCGGCACGGTCTACCTGATGATGTCCATCGTCTCCTTCGTGCCCGGCCTGGGCCTGTACCGCTGCATGGAATACTTCGGCGCCGGCGAGGCGCGGCTCGGCGCGGAGACGCTGATTCAGGCGATGATCACGATTGTGATGATCGTGATGGGGCAGGCGCTGGGCAGCTTCATCGACCGCGCCCTGCACACGCGCCAGAGGCGCAAGCCGGCGGCCTGAGCGGCGCCCGGATCCACATGAATATTCAAAAAGCACGCCGTCCGCAGCCGGGCAGTGTGCCATTTTGATGTGATCGTTTCAGAGCACCTGATAGATGCCGCATTTGAGGTATTTGGTCTCCGGCGCCGCGGGCAGGATCGGGTGATCGCGGCCCTGCGTGCGGTACTCTACCTGGCGCAGCTGCACGCGGGCGTCGTGGGCGGCGCTGAGCACGATGGCATAGAAGGCGTCGGCGGAGATATGCTGGGAGCAGGAGCAGGTGATCAGGAAGCCGCCGGGCCGCACCATCTTCATCGCGCGCAGGTTGATCTCCTTGTAGCCCCGCGTGGCGGCGTCCACGGCGCTGCGGGTTTTCGTGAAGGCCGGCGGATCGAGGATGACCACATCGTACTGCACGCCGGCGCGGCTCTGCTCACTGAGCAGGTCGAAGGCGTTGGCCGTGACGAAGTGCACGCGGTCCTCCAGGCCGTTCAGCCGCGCGTTCTCCGCCGCGAACTGGCAGGCGTACTCCGAGATGTCCACCCCGGTGACCTCCGCCGCGCCGTAGTGGCCGGCGTGCAGGGCAAAGCTGCCGGTGTGGGTGAAGCAGTCCAGCACGGTTTTCCCGCGGACGAAGGGCGCGATGGCGGCGCGGTTCTCCTTCTGGTCCAGGAAGAAGCCGGTCTTCTGCCCCTCCTTCACGTCGACGAGGAAGCGCACGCCGTTCTCCATGAATTCCACGCGGTCGGGCACCTCGCCCCAGCGCAGGCCCGTGACCAGCTCCAGCCCCTCCAGGCGGCGCACCGGCACATCGGAGCGCTCCCAGATGCCGGCCGGATGCAGCTCCTCCACCAGGGCGTCGATCACTTCCTGCTTGAGGCGCTCCATGCCCAGGGCCAGCACCTGCATCACCAGCACATCGCCGAAGGCATCGACGATCAGCGCGGGCAGGCGGTCGCTCTCGGCATAGATGAGGCGGCAGGAGCGCAGATCGGCGAACAGGCGCCGGTACGCCACCGCCTCATGCACCCGGCGGCGGATGAAATCGCGGTCGATGGCTTCCTCCCGCAGGGACATCACCCGCAGCGCGATCTGCGAGCGCGGGTTGTAGAAGGCCATGCAAAGGAACGCCCCCTTGACGGAGCGCACCGTAACGATGTCCCCGGGCGCAAAGTCCCCGTGAACGCGGGCAATATCGCTGCGGAAGATCCACGGATGACCGGACCAGACCCGCTTTTCCTTGCCGGGAATCAGAAACACATCGGCCATGACTGCCTCCTGCACAGGCGCTTACATCATCCGCCCCGAACGATCCACGCTCTCGTCGCCCATCCGGGCCACCTCGCGCAGCGTCTTGCCGGAGCGGATGCCGCCGACGGTCACGGTGACCGCGCCCAGAATCAGCGAGAAGTAATAGGTGAAGAAGCGCCACAGCAGCAGGGCCGCCAGCAGGTTGCCGCCGGGGAACACGCTGTTGAAATACAGGCTGAACACGCCCTCGGTCGCGCCGGACGCACCGGGCAGCGGCGCGTAGGCCGCGGAGAGATACTCCATCACGCTCAGGCTGGTCAGCTGGCCCCAGGTCATGCCGGAGAGCCCCAGGCCGCAGTACACGAACCAGATCACCGACATCAGGAACACCAGCTGCGCCCCGCCCAGCAGGAACTGCACCGCCAGCTGCCCCGGCTTGTGGATGATCAGCTGCAGGCTGTCATGGAAGGTGGAGGCGGCGTGCAGCCATCGCTGCTGCGTGGACTCGGGCTGCTTGATCAGGCGGAGCCTGCTGCCGATCTTCACGACCAGATTCACCAGCCAGTTGATCACGGAGCGCCGCAGCACGATGACGATCAGCAGCGTGATCATCAGCGTGTTGTAGGTGTAGCCGACGATCAGGATCCAGATGTTGCCGCCCAGATGCTCGGCGATGAAAGGCCCGTAGGCGATCCACATCACCGTGCCGATGACGCTGAGCATGGCCTGGAAGGAGATGAAGCGCACCACCAGCGCGGAGGTCGCGACGCCCGTGGGAATGCCCCGCTCGTGCAGGTAATAGATCTGCATCGGCTGGCCGCCGCTGGCCCCGGGGGTGATGTTGGAATAGTACTGTCCGACGATGGACACATAGAACACATAGCCGAAGGACAGCCGGCAGCCCTGATTGCGCAGGAAAAAATGAATGCTCGCCGCATCCATGGCCACAAAGCCCATATAGCAAGCCAGGCAAAGCAGCGCCCACTGCAGCCCGAGCCCCCGCAGCGCGTCCATGGCGCTGCCGATGTCCTGATCCGTGATGCCGATGATCAGCACAATCGCCAGTGTGCCAATGATCAGCGCAAAATTGATGATCCTTCTGGTACGAGGCTTCATGGGTCCTCCCGCTTCCAAGTTTATCATCCATTATTATAACATTGCGCATTCCAATCGTCAAGAACCGCAAAAGCCCCCTGCGCGCACCGCAAACCCCAAAGAACGGCCTTTTCGGAAGGATCGGGGGTGTGGGGGGAAGGGAAGCTCTTTTCCGCCAGGAAAGCAGCAGAATGATACGGATTTGTCAAGCGAAAAAGTAGACAAACGGGCGAAATCCTGTTATAGTTTATTTAGTGAAGTTTACCAAGTTTTCCTACCACATTCACCGCCATGGAAGGATGTGCTGTACATTGAGGACAATTTCTGAGAAGAGCCGCCGCAGAGCGCGGAAGGCCGGATCCGTTCTCCTCGCCGTGATGATGATGATAAGCCTGTTTGGCGCAGCGGCGGAAGAAGAGCAAGCGCTCCCGTCTGAAGCCCCGGTGCTTGAAACCGCGAATCCGGACGCTGCCGGGGAGGCCGGGACCGAGCCGCCTGCCGGAGAGGCAGCTGAGGAGACCCCCGCGCCGACCGAAGCTCCGACGCCTGAACCGACGGAAGCCCCGACGCCTGAGCCTACCGAGGTCCCGACGCCCGAACCCACCGAGGTCCCGACGCCTGAACCCACCGAGATCCCGACGCCTGAACCGACCGAGGCCCCGACGCCCGAACCGACGGAAGTACCGACGCCTGAGCCGACCGAGGCCCCGACGCCCGAACCCACCGAGGTCCCGACGCCCGTGCCGACGGAAGTACCGACGCCCGAACCCACCGAGGCCCCGACGCCTGAACCGACCGCCACCGCTGCGCCGACGGAAGCCGTGGTCATCAACGGCATCCTCCAGATCGGCAGCCCGTATCAGGCGGCGCTGAAGCAGGCGGATCGGCAGACGCTCCAGCTGACCCTTGCGGAGAAGATGGAGCTGGCGCTGCAGGCCGGCGGCATTCCCGTGAAAATCACGATCCTCAATGTGAAGAGCGGCTGGCAGCGGATCGTGCAGACCAACGCCACCAAGGACATCGCCGAAACGGAGACCGCGGCGGTTCTCGAGCTGCCCAGGGGCGAGTATCATGTGGTGGTGGAGCCGCTGAAGGAGGGCCGCGTGTGGCTCTGCTTCGCGGAGCCCGTGACGGAGGAAGCGCCCGAGGAAACCGTCGAGGCCGTGGAGGCCGCCGAGACCGTGGAGGCCGCTGTCGAAGCCGAGCCGGAGATCGCGGAAGAGACCACTGCCGCGGAGGAAGCCGGCGAGCCGGAGGAGACCGAAGCGGACGAAGAGGCCGAGGCTGTGGAGGAAGCGGCCGTCCCCGAACCGGCGCCGGCCGACGAAACCGAACCCGCGGAGACGGAGGAGCCCTCCGATGCGGCCGTCACGGCGGAAGCCGCGGAGGCTCAGGAGACTGCCGCGGAGCAGGAGAGCAGCGAAGCCGAGCCCGAGGAAACCTTCGCCGCCGTCATCGAGGAGATGGCCGCGCCCGAGGCGACCCCCGCACCGGCGCCCCGGGAGACAGTGGAACCGGCCCCTGCCAAACCGGCCGGGACGCCCAGGCCGACCGTCAAACCCACCGCGAAGCCCGCGGCAAAGGCAACGCCGGCCGCAGCCAAAACAGAAGCCCCGGCCGCCCCGGAGGACGAAGCACCCGCACAGCCTCTGACCGTCACGATCACGGTCAGCTGCGAAGGCCCGTATGCGCCGGGATCGGTGGTCACCCTGCGGGCCCAGGTGTCGGACGATGCGTACCAGGGTGAAATCCGGTGGCAGTATTCCGCGGACGGCGGTCTGACCGTCTGCGATGTGGCGAATGCGGAAGGGGCTGAATACAGCTTCCGTCTCGACGAAGCGAACAGCACCTGGTGGTGGCGGGCCTATGTGAAGTGAGGCCGCATCCGGCCCCTGCCACACCCCGCGATCTGTGACAGATGAAAGGCGGGATCGCCTGTGAAAAATAGAAATCGAAACGGCATATTCAGACTGACAGCCATGGTGATGATCCTGGCGCTGCTTTTGTCCGGCGTGAGCCGCGGCGCGGACGAGAATGATTCCGAAGCGCAGGCGCGGGTCTACAGCGACTGGCTGCGCCTGGGCGATCTGCTGGAGGCCAGCTTCGAGACGGCGCCGCTGACAGCGGAAGGGCCGGATTATGTGATCACCGTCACGCCCACTGCGGATGCGCGCATCCCGAAGGGCGCGCGGCTGACCGCATCGGAGTTGGGTGAAAAGGATGCCCGGCATCACGCCCTCCTGCAGGAGGCCGCGCTGATCTTTGGCTGCGCCCCGGAGGCGCTGACCCACAGCCGGCTCTTTGACCTCGCGATCGAGACCCCGGACGGCTCGGCCGTGCAGCCCGCCGTCCCGGTGCAGGTGCGCATCCGGTATGCGGAGCCGCTCCTGTTCGAGGCGGCGCAGCGCTTCCTGGTGGTGCATCTGGGCGAGGACGGAGGCGATCCGCTGGAGCCCGTCGCCGAAGGTCCGGCGGAGGGCGGCGTGGACACCTTCACCTTCACGGCCGGTGCTTTCTCCCTCTACGGCATTGTCTCCTCCCCGCTGGAGGGCGACCGTTCGGCGGGCGAGAGCACCAACCTCGCCGATTTCCTGGACAGCGTGGTGATCACCGGCGCGGATCTGAACGAGGACGGGAAATATGTCATCCACCAGGGCGTGCCCTACACGATTCAGCTGAATTTCAGCGAGAAGGCCGGTTCCCTGCAGTTCAATGACGATCCGGACAGCGGCGGCCTGGTGTACGAGTTCCCGGAAGGCTTCACGCCCCATCCCGGAACGGGCACGGTGGAGATGACCGGCGCAGCAGGCGTCATGCGTTTCAACTACGAGATCACCGAGGACCGGCTGGTCGTCACCTTTGACGAGACCAGCCCGGGCTATGCCGCATTCCTCGCCTCCGAGACCGCGCAGTTCGAGATCCACGCCACCGGCATCATCGACAAGGAGGAGATCGCCTTCTCCTCGGAGATCACCGGCGAATTCGACATTGACGATACGCGCAAGCTGAGCGTGGAGAAGACCGGCTCCTATGACGAGGAGAGCAACCGCGTCAAGTTCACGGTCAAGGCCTATTCCAAGGGCAACAACAGCGACATCCACATCGGCGACATCGTCAGCGGCACGGCCCTCGCCTATGATCCCGCCAGCCTGACGGTCACGTCGAATCTGAGCAATCCCGTCCAGTACAGCGATGACACGCGCGCGGGCGAAACTTTCGGCCTGACGATCCCGTCCATGGCCCACGGCGAGACGATCACGATCGAGTACTGCGCGGATGTGGACCTGACCGGACTGAGCAGCACCGGGGGCGGCCATTACGGCACCTTTGATGAAACCAGCAACTCGATCAGGATCAACAGCCACGAGGACCCGCCGGGCGATGACGACGAGACTTCCGATGAGGATTTCGAGCACCGCATCTCCCTGTCCTCCAACAGCAAGACCGCCTCGGGACAGACCGTGCACGGCGAGAAAACCTACGTCACCTGGACGATCGTCCTGAATGAGAATGCCCGCATCTCCCTCGCCGGGCAGCGGGTCACCGATACCATCGACGCCTCGTCCCAGGCGTTCATGCGGTATTCCGGCGCGGGCATCCATGTGGAGAAGTACCTGAGCGACGGCACGCTGGCAGGCTCCAGCGACGTCCCGTGGGGCACCGGCGGCCTGACGGCCAGCCATGGCGGCAGCACCTGGACCTACACCATTCCGGAATCCGACGCGGGGATGAACTACCGCTATGTCATCACCTACGAGACGGAAGTCGATTCCGATGAATTCCTGAAGGAAACGACCGTCAGCAACTCCGTCCACGACGACTATGACACCGACTACAGCTCCACCGTCGTCGAGCCGACCGGCGAGGAAGTCGAGGCCGAGAAGACCGCGCTCGATTCCACCGTGAACGCCGCGGACAAGAGTGCGGAGACGGAGTGGGAGATCACGTTCACCGTGCCCGCCGCCGGCCTGGACAGCGCCGTGGTCATTGACAGCCTGCCCGCCTTCCTGGATTACACGCGGATGCACTGGTTCTATGACACGTACAAGGACGGCTCCGCGTACGTGGAGGCCGGCGACCTGGCGGAGGGCGAAGGCTTCACCGTGGACGCGGCGTCCCAGGAGCACAAGGTCATCATCACCTTCACGAAGGACAACGGGCAGCCCGGCCTGACCGGAACGGGCCTGGCCCGGACCATCCATGTGCATCTGACCACCGAGGCCGACCATGACTGGCTGCTGTTCGCCGAAAGCGAAAGCCGGGCCAGAACGCACACGAACAATGCCATCGTGCGGCTCAACGGCCAGGATCTCGATGTCGTCGCCTCGGTCAGCTACAACACAACCGAGTACGACATGGAGAAGAAGCTGAAAGGAAAGTACGCCACCAGCACGGAGCCGCCCCTGCCGGTCTACGTCTACTGGATTGTGCTGGAGAACGTGAACGACAACGCCTTCAATGCGAACGGCTGGCTCACGATCACCGACACCTTTGACGCGGAGTACCTGGCTTACCATCCCACCTACAGCGTAGACACCGATGACGACCAGGATGCCGAATGGAATGTCAACCATCCCAACGGCTATATCTACGGCAACACGCAGTGGAACAAGGACACGCTGATGGACATGTACAGGGGGCCGTATGTGGTGGATCCGTCGTCGTCGGAGGGAGAACTGATCTTCAAGGTGCACAGGGACAGTCTCCCCAAGTCCGGCACCGCCTATTTCCCCTACTACACGATTGCCTACGCCCTGCAGATCAAGGACGCGGAGACGCTGAACCGGATGCAGGAGGAGGCGCTCCACAACGACGGGCTGAAGGTATCGCTGGGCAACACCGCGTACAATGAGAAGTTCGGCAGCCATACGATTGTCACCGAGTATAAGGTCGAGGCGCTGGAAAAGGAGCTGCTGTCGGAGGAAGACAACGAAAGCACCGGCACGCATGACCTGCACTTCCAGGTCATGGTGAATGAGAACGGCCTGATGATCGGCGATGAGGATACGATTACCCTGAAGGACACGCTGTCCAGCCTGAGCTTCGATTACACCTCCATCGTGGTGGATCCGCAGCTGGAGGGCGACATCCTGAACCGCACCGGCAACAGCATCATCTTCACCCTGCACAACGCGATGCCCTACACGATCACCTATACCGCAAGGCTGATCGGCATCCACGACGTCCACTGGGCCAACAAGGCCGAGCTGTTCGGCTACACCTCGGGCGTCAGCGGCGTCTCCTCCTCCGAGACAGGCGGCTCCGGCACGTACGGGAATTACAGCATGAATGTCAAGAAGTACGAGGAAGGCAACATGAACAAGGGCCTTCCTGCGACCTTCGAGCTGTACGAAGCCCGGACGAAGGACGCCAGCGGCCAGGACATCGCCGAGCCCGATTGGATCAAGGTCGGCGAATTCACGACGGACGCGGCCACGGGCCTGTATCAGATCGGAAACATCACCCGGCCGGGCACGACGGAAGCGCAGAGCCTGCGTCCCTATTCCTTCCACGACGCGGAGGGGCACGAGCAGTTCGGCGCCTCCTACGGATGGCGGTACAGGATCCGGGAGATCATCGAGCCGCCGGGCTATCAGAAGACTACGGTGGTCTATGAATTCGGCATCAGCGACATCCCCTCCTATGTCGCGCCGTACAACTACCTGAACGACGACACGGTGACCATCATCAATCAGCCGATCGGGCTGCCGGTGAGCGTCGAGGTCGCGGGCACGAAGGTGCTGCTCGGCAAAACGCTGAAGGATATGGAATTCATCTTCACCCTGCGCCCGGAGGAAAGCGCAAAGGCTGCCTGGGGCGAGAACTATCCCGGCACTGACGAAGGCCTGATCGCCATGAATGACATCAACGGGCGCTTCAGCTTCAAGCTGAACTTCACCTACCGCCATTACCTGGATGCGCTGGACAAGGGCTTCGTGGACGAAAACCAGCGCGCGCTCTTCTACTATGTTGTGAGCGAAAAGAAGCCGGACGAGGCCGTGGACAACATCTGGAACGGCGTCCGGTACGATGATTCCCAGTTCCTCGTCGTGGTCAGGCTGTACATTGAAGGCGGCCAGCTGCAGACGGAGGTCACCTGCTACCCGTACGACGGAACCCGGATCCTCACGAGGGCCTGACCGGGCTGGCAGGCGGCATGCGGCGAATCAATCCCAGCGGGGCTGTGTTGAAAAGGCATTGCAAAGATGCCCGGACATCACAGCCCCTTTTTCGCGGGTCAATGGCGGCCCGGATGGCCTGATACTAATCTCATATGAATTCGGCTTATTCAAAGAAAAGTGATCAGGACTTTTCCACCGGGACGGCCAATCACTGTATCCATCTCAACCCAGGAAGATATGCCTTCCGTTTCACAGTACTCCTGAAACTTCTCATACGAATGCTCCTGTCGTGTCCCGGCCGGGAGGCGAGGCTCTTTGGAAGTACGCCGGGGCTTGAATTTGAAAGCGCGGGGTAAATCCAGTTTTGAGAAGGACATATAGCCTTTCTGAGTGTAGCGATAAGCTGAAGAAAGGCTCATGGTTACACCGGTTGAATGGATTGCGTGATACAGATGCTGACCTTTTCGGATTGCCTCTGTCAAAATGCGGTCCTGTTCGTAGAAGCTTCCTTGATTGAGGATGATCCCCTCCCGCGACGACGACAATGTGGCCCGATCAGCTGCATGAGCCATTCGGGCCACATAAAAGTGTCTTTCCTGCTGGCATCGGGCCGTCTTCTTGCAGCCATTGCACACAAACGGAGCTTTGATTCGCTTCTGGCAGATCGGTTCACTCGCCCCCTTCTCGCTTCGCGGCGGCGATACCTCTATGTGCTTCTTTACCTCCTTCGATACTGTTGTCTGATCTTTCCCGATCCGTCTGGCAATCTGTTTGAACGTCATGCCGTGATTCAGGCAATCCTGAATCTCCTGCCGATCCTCCTCGGTCAGATGTTTGTACCGCTTCTCCTGGTCTGGCATTTCGCAGACCTCCTTTCTGGGGATCCCTCCCCAGACTAAGGTCTACCACATTTCTTCTCACTCTAACATCCACTCCCGTTTCCACTGTGGACGTTACCCTGCAAATTTACTCAATTTTCCCCCACAAAACGCACGAACGAAAACCTGTTGCAATCTGCCGCGGCGGGGTGTATACTGTTTCCGCGGCGTGCGCCGCAGGATTTGAGCAGGAGGATGAATGATATGGAGATTACGAAAGAGACCCGCATCGGGGACATGCTGCGCTACGACATGGGGCTGGCGGCTGTGCTGATGCAGTGCGGCATGCACTGCGTGGGCTGCCCGGCCTCCGTCGGGGAGTCGCTGGAGGAAGCCTGCATGGTGCACGGCATGGACGCCGACAAGGTGCTCGAGGCAGTGCAGCAGTATCTGAAGGAGTATCATCAGGAGGCCTGACGGCTCCGGAACGCCCGGATGGCAGCATCCGGGTGCTTTTTGCATCCGCGGGAAAGGGGGGCAGGGCGATGAGACGGCGGCTGTGGCTCGCAGCGGCGGTGTTTGCGGTGGACCGGGTGACCAAGCTGCTCGCGGCCCGGCTCACGGCGCCGGTCGTGCTGATCCCCGGCGTGCTGGGCCTCCGGTACACGCACAACACCGGCGCAGCCTTCAGCCTGCTCAGCGGCATGCCGTGGCTGCTGGGACTGCTGTCGCTGGCCGTCGTTGGCGGGGGCTGGCTTCTGCTCCGGAAGGAGAGCCTGCCGCCCCTGGGGATGACCGCCGCGATGCTGATCGCCGGCGGCGCCCTGGGCAATGCGGCGGACCGGCTGCTCTCGGGCGCGGTGCCGGACATGATCGAGGTGCTGGCGTTCCGCTTCGCCGTGTTCAATGTGGCGGACATCGGCGTCACGGTGGGCTGCGTCCTGCTGGGCCTCAGCCTGCTGGCGCGAAAGGAGGGCGCGGATGGAAAACCCGACGGAAAACCGGATGGACGATGAGATGGACGATGAGATGGAACCGCAGGCCGAAGCGCGGCTGATCCGGCTGCGCAGCGACGGCCGCCGGCTGGACGTGCAGCTGGCCGAAGCGGCGGACATCACCCGATCCCGCGCCGCCGGGCTGATGGCGGAGGGCCTGTGCGCCGTGGCCGGCAAGCCGGTGACGAAGGCCGGCGAGAAGCCGAAGGCCGGCGCGGAGATCCTGCTGACCATCCCCGCCCCGAAGCCCGCAGCGCCCCAGCCGGAGGACATCCCGCTGACCATCCTGTACGAGGATGAGGATCTGGCCGTCATCGTGAAGCCCTGCGGCATGGTGGTGCACCCGGGCCCGGGCAACGAGGACGGCACGCTGGTCAACGCCCTGCTCTACCACCTGTCCGGCCTCAGCTCCATCGGCGGGGAGATGCGGCCCGGCATTGTGCACCGGCTGGACAAGGACACCTCCGGCCTGCTGCTGGTGGCGAAGAACGACGCGGCGCATTTCGCGCTGAGCCGCCAGTTCCAGGACCGGGAGACGGAGAAGCACTACCGCGCCCTGGTGGAGGGCATTCCCCGGGAACCCGGCGGCCGCATCGAGCTATCCCTGGGCCGCAGCCCCGTCAACCGCAAGATGCAGGCGGTGGTGCCCCTCTCGCAGGGCGGCCGCATGGCCGTCACCGAGTGGCAGACGCTGCGAACCGGCCGCGGCTGTGCCCTGCTGGACGTGCACATTCTGACCGGCCGCACCCACCAGATCCGCGTGCACATGCGCTCCATCGGCCACCCGGTCTGCGGCGACACCATCTATGGCCAGCCCCGCGGGCTGCGGGTACCGCGGCTGATGCTGCACGCCTGGTCGCTGGCCTTCCGCCATCCCCGCACCGGGGAAGCCATGGCCTTCACCGCGCCGCTGCCGGAGGACTTCCTCGCGGGCCTGCGCGCCGGAGGCATCGAAGAAGCGCCCTGAGCGCATGATCTTCCCACATCACAACGGAGGTGCCCATGCAGCTGCTGCTCGTTCGCCACGCAGAACCCGATTACAGCGTGGATTCTCTCACCGAAAAAGGCCGCCGCGAGGCAGAGCTGCTCGCCGGCCGGATCGCCGCCCTCGACGCGGAGGTGGAGGCCTATTATGTCTCGCCCCTGGGCCGCGCGCGGGCCACGGCGGACTATACGCTCAAAAAGGTCGGCCGCACGGCGGAGATTCTCCCCTGGCTGCAGGAGTTCCGCGGCGCCGTGCTGGATCCCGACCGCGGCACGCTGCACTGCTGCTGGGACTGGCAACCGCGCCGCTGGCAGGGGCAGCCGGAGCTGCGCGATCCGGACCGCTTCCTCTACGCGCCCATCCGGCGCGGGAGCAATGTGGCGGAGATCTGGCAGGAGACCCGCGAAGGCGCGGACGCCCTGCTGGCCCGCCACGGCTTTGCGCACTGCGGCCCCGTCTGGCGCTGCGAACACAACCGCGCCGGGAAGCTCGTCTGCTTCTGCCATTTCGGCATCGCCGCGGCCATCGTGGCCCACCTGACCGGCCTCTCCCCCGTGGTGCTCTGGCAGACGGCCTGCATGCTCCCCTCCTCCGTGACCACGCTGGTCACCGAGGAGCGCATCCCGGGCGAGGTCATCTGGCGCTGCACGGGCTTTGGCGACATCTCCCACCTGTGGGCGGCCGGCGAGGCCCCGTCCACGGCCGGCATGTTCGCGGAGGTCTATGACGGCATCGACACGACGGAGCCAAGGGGCTGAGCTTTCCGGGGGGAAGAGAACCCTTTTCCTGGAGGAAAAGGGCTTCCCTTCCCCCCGGACCCCCTATTCTTCCGAAAAGGCCGTTTTGGGGGGATTAAGCAAAGGGCTACGGATCATCCCTGTGCTGATTATTTATCTTCCGGCACAAAGCCAAAGTCGCTTTTCACAAACGGGGAATCGGGCGTCATCCGCTCATAGGCAGACCAGGCCGGACTGTCCAGCCAGGGCAGAACGGAAGGGTCTATGCCAAGGATCGTGTCGATGCTGTAGATGCCGAGATTGTCCGGATGATCGCAATAAGCCTGATCCTCATCTCCGCAGAAAAAACGCCAGCCGCTGTCATCACCTTCCCCCGCTTCCCGATACATGAAGCGAACGGGACGTCTATTTTCGACCAGCATCTTTGTGGCGAACACATAACCGAACCGGGCCAGATTGTATGACGGCTGCTCATCGGACGAAGATTCTGTGCATTCCTTCATGGGCCAGCAGATCCTCCGGAATGAACCTGTTCAGAGCATCAAAACTGTATGGCTGAAGAACCGCCACCGAATAGCCGGACGAATGCTCCAGGCTGACGACAACGGCGTCCGTTTTTCTCCCGTCCTCCAGCGTGATCTCCGCAATATACGCGATCCCGCTTGCCCGGATTTCGCCATTTGACGCCATCTCCCTGTGCGCGTGGATCAGAATATCCATCCCGTTGGCAGCCTCTGCGGAGGCCGCAGCTGTCGCGACGGCATCTCCGCTGCTTTTCAGCACAGCGCCGAAAGGCAGGAAGGCACCATTCTTTTCAAGCTGCTCATCGGCAAAGGGCAGCAGAAAGTTCAGCAGCCATTCGCATTCTTCCCGATCTGTCCTCTCTTCATTGCGCAAGTCCGCTTCCCTCCATTCTGCAAGGGCAATCGCAGGCAGCAGGCACAGCATCATCACCCAGACCAGCAGCCGTTTCATCCCGCTCAACTCCTCCCGCTTCATTATACCATCCGAAAAGCCAAAATGAAAGCTCCGGCGGAAAAGCCTGACAGGATCGGACGAGCCGCGGCGGTTTGGGTACCCTTTGATCTGCGTGCGGCAAGCGATCCGGATTCCGCGCCGATCTGCCCGCGGACGCTTGACGAAGGCGCGCCGTAGTGCTATCTTTTGCATATGCGAACGCGCGCGGAAGCCTGCCGCGGCGGTTCGGGAAAGGGAGGGATGCGTGTGAGCCTGCTGCTGCACATCTGCTGCGCGCCGTGCTCGGTGGCCTGCATCGGGGAATTGCGCGGGGAGGGCATTGAGCCGGTGGGCTACTGGTTCAACCCGAACATCCACCCCTACACCGAATACCGGATGCGCCGCAACACACTGACCGACTACGCAAAAACAATCGGCCTGAAGCTGGAGATGAACGACGACTACGGCCTGCGGCCCTTCGTGCGGGCGGTGGCGGCGGACATCGACGGGCGCTGCCGCGTGTGCTACACGATGCGGATGCGGGAGGCCGCCTCCTTCGCGGCGAAAAACGGCTTCAGCCAGTTTACCAGCACGCTGTTCATCAGCCCCTATCAGAATCACGAGCTGCTCCGGGCCGTCGCCGAGGAGGCGGGGCGGGAGTTCGGCGTGGAATTCCTCTACCGCGATTTCCGGCCCTTCTTCCGGCAGGGGCAGGAGGAAGCCCGGGCGCTGGGGCTCTATATGCAGAAATACTGCGGCTGCGTCTTCTCCGAGGAGGACCGCTACCTCGCCGCCAAACGCAGGAAGCAGGCCCGGCGCGCCGCCGAGGCCGCAACGTCCGGAATCGACCGCTGAGGTGAACGCATGTCCTTTCTCTATGAGACCCATATGCACACATGCCAGGCCAGCCGCTGCGGCGTGTCCTCCGGGGCGGAGCACGTGCGCCGCTACCGCGATCTCGGCTTTGACGGCATCATCATCACCGACCACTTCTGGGGCGGCAACTGCGCCATCCCCCGCGAGCTGCCCTGGGCAGAGTGGGTGAACCGCTTCTGCGCGGGGTACGAGGACGCCTGGAACGAGGGGCAGAAGATCGGCTTCCCCGTGTTCTTCGGCTGGGAGCAGAACTACGACGAGGACGAATACCTGATCTACGGTCCGCAGAAGGACTGGCTGCTGGCCCACCCGGAGATCGTCTCCTGCTCCCGCCGCCGCCAGCTGGAGCTGGTGCATGAGGCCGGCGGCTGCGTCATCCAGGCCCACCCCTTCCGCGCCCGGGACTACATCCGGCAGATCCTGCTCGGATACCGCTTCGCCGACGGCGTGGAGGCCGCCAACTGCGGCAACCGGCGGGCCAGCGACGTGTACGCCTGGCGCTTCGCCCGGGAGAGGGGCCTGTATGTGACCGCCGGCAGCGACAACCACAATTCGGCGCGGTATACGGAGCGGGATCAGCTCTTCGGGGTGCGGCTGGAGACGCCGCTGCGGGACATGGCGGACTTCGCGCGCCGTGTCCGCAGCCGGGAGAGGCTGGAGCTGCACGTGCCCGCGGCCCGCTTCGCCCCGCTCACCCCAGAGGAGTGGGAGGAGCTGCCCGCCTGGGAGCTGGACGAGGACGAGCGGCCGGTGCCCTCCGCCTTCACCCCCGCCCCGGAGGACCGCGCCTGACACGCACAGGCCAGAACACAGAAAGAAGGAAGCTCTGATGGATCATCTCCGCATTGAGCCCGCCATGGTGGAGCAGCTGCTGGACAGGCGCTTCGTGCGCGTGTTCGACCTGCGCTACGCCCCCGGCAAGCATTACTATGTCGCCACCCGCCGCACCGCGGAGGACCTGACCTGCCTGCGCAGCGACGAGGCCTACCGCGCGATGGCGCCGGACGCGGTCAGCTGCTTTGTGGTGCTGCGGCTCCCCGGCGAGGCGCCGAAGCTGCTGCTGAACTGGGAATACCGCTATCCCGTGGGGCAGTACCTGCTGTCGGTGACGGCCGGGCTGATCGACCCCGAGGACCGGGACGGCGACAGCCCCGCCCTCACCGCCGCGGCCCGGGAGATTCACGAGGAGACCGGCCTCACCGTCGGCCCGGACGACAGCCTCACCGTGGTGAACCCCGCCGTGTTCTCCACGCCCGGCCTGACCGACGAGAGCAACGCCCTCGTGGCGGCCGTGCTGCATCCCGCCGATCTGTCCGCGCTGAGCACCGACGGCGCCGTGGGCAGCGAGCTGTTCGACGGCTTCGCCCTGTTCACGCAGGCGGAGGCCCGGGAGATGCTCCGCAGCGGGCGGGATCCGCGCGGCGGTTATCTGCCGCTGTACACCTGGGCCGCGCTGATGTGGTTCACCGTCTTCGGCGCGGAATAAACGCCGCAGAAGAAAAGCCGCGGCCCGGCATACGGGCGAAGGACATCCTTTCGATGCCGGCAGGGCTTTCCGCCGGAGCAGCAGGTGACCTTTCACGATGTATGTGAAACCTGCGCATCCTGCCTCACGGCCTGTATCGCAACAAGAAAACCTGCGGCAGATCGCCGCAGTGGAAAAGGAGTGGGCTGCCTTGCAGGCGAAACGGCGGCAGATGACCACATTCCAGCTGATCGTCGCGGGCTTTTTCCTGCTGATTCTCATCGGCGCGGGCCTGCTGGCCCTGCCCATTTCCAGCCGGCAGGAGGGCTGCGTGCCCTTCGGGGACTGCCTGTTCACCGCCACCTCCGCCGTGTGCGTGACGGGGCTGATCGTGCGGGACACGGTCACCGCGTGGACGCCCTTCGGGCAGGCCGTGCTGCTGGTGCTGATCCAGATCGGCGGCATGGGCGTGGTCACGGTCGCGGCCTTCCTCTCCTTCCTTGCGGGGAAGAAGATCGGCCTGATGCAGCGCTCGACCATGCAGGAGGCCCTGGCGGCCCCGCAGGTGGGCGGCATCGTGCGGCTGATGCGCTTCATCATCTGCGGCACCGCCATCGCGGAGGCCGCGGGCACGCTGCTGCTGCTGCCGGTGTTCGTGCCGCGGCTGGGCTTCCTGCGCGGGCTGTGGTATGCCCTGTTCCACGCGGTGTCCGCCTTCTGCAACGCCGGCTTTGACCTGATGGGCGAGCAGGAGCCCTTCTCCTCGCTGACGTCCTTCGCGGTCTCTCCCCTGCCGAACATCGTGATCATGCTGCTCATCACCGCCGGCGGCCTGGGCTTTCTCGTGTGGCACGACATCGGCACGAACCGCCATCACTGGAAGAAATACCGCCTGCAGAGCCGCATTGTGCTCATCGTCTCCGCCGTGCTGGTGCTGCTGCCGGCCATCTGCTTCTACACGCTGGAGCTGCGGGAATTCGACGCGGGCAGCCGGGTGCTGCCGTCGCTGTTCCAGGCGGTCACCCTGCGCACGGCCGGCTTCAACACGGTGGATCTGAACAGCTTTTCCGACAGCGGCAAGGTGATGATGATCCTCTGGATGCTGGTCGGCGGCTCCCCCGGCTCCACCGCCGGCGGCATGAAGACCACCACCCTGGCCGTGCTGTATCTGGCGATGCGCGCGGTCATCCAGCGGCGGGAGCATGTGACCGCCCTGGGCCGCCGCATGGCCGAGGACACCGTGCGCCAGGCCATCGCGATCCTGATGATGTATCTGACGCTGTTCATCACCTTCGCCGTCATCATCGCCCGGGTGGAGGGCCTGCCCCTCATCACCTGCCTGTTCGAGACCGCCTCGGCCATCGGCACCGTGGGCGTCACCCTCGGCATCACCCCGCAGCTGGGCGCCCTCTCCCGGGCGCTGCTGATGGCGCTGATGTTCCTGGGGCGCGTCGGCGGCCTGACGCTGCTCTACGCCGCGCAGCCGAGGCAGCGGCTCGGCGCCGGCACGCTGCCGGTGGAAAAGATCACCGTGGGATAAGGAGGAACTGCCATGAAATCCGTGCTGCTCATCGGCCTGGGGCGTTTCGGCAAGAATCTGGCGGAGAAGCTGAACGAGCTGAACCACCAGGTGATGGCCGTGGACATCCGCGAGGACCGGGTCAACGACGTGCTCCCCATTGTGACGGACGGCCAGATCGGCGACGCCACCAGCGAGGCCTTTCTGCGCACGCTGGGCGTGGACAATTTCGACCTGTGCTTCGTGTGCATCGGCGGCGACTTCCAGGCCTCGCTGGAGGCCACCAGCCTGCTCAAGGAGCTGGGCGCGAAGAAGGTGGTCGCCCGTGCCTCCCGCGAGGTGCACCGCAAGTTCCTCCTGCGCAACGGCGCGGACGACGTGGTGTACCCGGAGAAGCAGATCGCGCATTGGGCGGCCATCCGCCACGGCGTCGACCTGGTGCTGGACGTGATCTCCCTGGACGCGGAATACGCCATCTATGAGCTGACCGTGCCGGAGGACTGGGTCGGCAAGACGATCGGCGCGCTGGATGTCCGCCGCCGCTTCAATCTGAACATCCTGACCATCCGCGAGCCGGGCCAGGCCAGCATCGCCGTCAGCAGCGACACCCAGTTCCGCGCGGATCAGACGATGTTCGTGCTGGGGCGCTGGAAGGACGTGCAGAAGTGCTTCCACATCTGATGCAGCTCCCGGATGAAAACAGCACGCCCCTTGGCTCCCCTATGAGGGGAGCTGTCGCCGCAGGCGACTGAGGGGTTGGCCTTCCGGCTGCGTCGGCTGCTGTTGATTCGCATTCCTCCGCGTTCGCCCTCTCCGCCCTTCGGGCACCTCTCCCAGAGGGAGAGGCAAGCCTGTAAGCTCGCTCCCTTGGCTCCCCCTCTGGGGGAGCTGTCCGCGCAGCGGACTGAGAGGGCTGGCCTCGGGGAAGCCGGCGAAACTGCTCCTTGCGCAATCTCTTGTGTTCAACCCCTCCGGCGCTGACGCGCCACCTCCCCTCATAGGGGAGGCAGGCAGACCCCTTGGCTCCCCTATGAGGGGAGCTGTCGCCGCAGGCGACTGAGAGGTTGGCCCTGGCGATGCCGGCGAAACTGCTCCTTGCGCAATCTTCCGCACACAAGAAAAAACCGGGAACCGACAGCCCCGTCAGGGCCGTCCGCGTTCCCGGTTTTTCGATTCCCCTTATTCCGCCAGCTCCAGGGGCACGGCGTTCGTGCCGTCGGACCAGAGGCGCTCCAGATTGTAGTAGCCGCGCTCCTCCTGATGGAAGATGTGCACCAGCACGGTGGCATAGTCCAGCACGACCCAGCGGCCCTCGGCGGTGCCCTCGCTGCGGCGCAGCGCAAAGCCGGCCTCGGCCATCATGTCGTCCACGTCGCGGGCCAGGGACTTCACCTGGTTGGTGTTGCGGCCCGACGCGATGATCATGTAGTCGCAGATCACCGTCAGATTCCGCACATCCAGCGCCAGAATGTCGGTGGCCTTCTTGTCATAGAGGGTTTCCGCGATTTTCTTCACGGTTTCGAGCATCATATCGCCTCTCTTTGTCGTTATGCGTCGGAGCGGGAAAAGCCGTTCTTCATGCCGAGGCTGGCCGCGAAGAGCACCTTCGCCAGCAGATCGTCCGTCTGGCTGCGGGCCATGTCGGCCGCGTCGTCGTTGAACATCTCCCGCGTTTCGATGTCGCCGGGGTTCTCCATCCAGCTGCGGTCGCACCGGTCCACCCACTCCTGCGCGAGGGCGCCGACCTTGTTCTGGTAGCGCTCCAGCGGGGAGGCACAGGCGGCGAAGTGCGCGTCGGCCATCGCTGCGATGAGGCGGTTGGCCCAGTAGAAGCAGCCCGTGTCCACGCGGTCCGTCGTGCAGGCGAGGTAGCCCGGGGTCTCATCCACATTGGCGTAGAAGGGCACGAAGGCATTGAACACCATGGAGCCCATCGCGATCCACTGCAGGGCCGCGATCTCCGCGGGCACATAGGGGCGCAGCTGGGTCAGGCCGCAGAAGTTGTTGCGGTTCACGCCGATGGGCCGGTAGCGGCCGCGCAGCATGGGATCGGCGCACTTGCCGTAGGGGTCGTAGGGCGTGCCCTGGTAGTGGGCGGAGAGCACATACTTGATGTCCTCCACCGTGATCAGGTGATCCGGCTCGAAGGCCCAAGGAATGTCGTCGGATTCGGGGGTGTAGTCGGCGTCCGGCCCGTCCCAGCGGAACTTGCTCCGGCTGAGCGTGCGGCCCATGAACCACGCGCGGGGCGTGTTGTAGGTGTGGTCGGCGTCGTCGGTGGAGCCGAAGGCCGCCCGCACGTCGAAGGCCGTCTCCGCCTCCAGCGGCCGCTCCCGGCCGAAGGTGCGGTCCAGGTGATGCGCGCGGATGAAGTCGATGAGGTCGGCGGAACACAGGTGCTCCCTTTTTTCGCCGAAGGCGTCCGCCAGGTCGAAGAAGTCGATCCCCTGCTGGTTCGGCATCACCACATAGCGGTCGTCCGGCACGCGGCGGGCGATCCAGTGGTGGCCGCCGATGGTCTCCAGCCACCAGATCTCGTTCACGTCCTGGAAGCCGACACCGTTCATCTCATAGGTGCCGTACTTCTCCAGCAATTCGCCCAGCCGCAGCACGCCCTCCCGCGCGGAGCGGATGTAGGGCAGCACGATCGTGAGCAGATCCTCCTCGCCGATGCCCGCCTTCACCAGCGGATCGGCGCCCAGCACGCGGGCGTTGGAGGTGATGGTCTCGGTCTCGGACATGGCCACGTTGCAGCTGTTGACGCCGCACTCGCCCCAGATGCCCTCGTCCGGCAGGGCGTTGGGCACGGCGGTATAGCGCAGGGGATTGTCCGGCAGGTCGATCTCCACGCCGGAGATCACGGATTTGTAGTGCCTCGGCTGGTCTTCCGGCTTCACCGCGATGAACTTCTTCGGGGTGAAGTGGCCCGCGCCGGAGTCCTCATTGCGGGCCATCATCGTGGAGCCGTCATAGGTGGCGAGCCGGCCGGCCAGGATCGTTGTGCAGGGCATGGCGCATTCCTCCTTCCGCGCGGCGCGGCCTCAGATGCCGAGCAGCTCGGCAAAGGCGCGCAGGGCGCCGTCCGTTTCATGGGCCAGCACGCGCTTGGCCAGCACCTTGCCCAGCTGCACGCCCTCCTGGTCAAAGCTGTTCAGGTTCCA
>CAMNHF010000040.1 GCA_946538975.1 uncultured Clostridia bacterium
GCAGCAAGCCTTGCGACCTGCGCCTTCCTCAGCCGTGATCCCGTGTCCAAAAGCGTCTGCGGGGGGTCTGGGGGACACAGCCGCAGGTGTCCTCCAGGACCTTTTGCCTACTTTTCGGTCACGAAAAGTAGGACTCTGCCGAAGCACGCAACAGGCCGTTCGTTAAGAAAAACCATGGGAATTTCATGCGGTGATTCCGGGGGAAGGCAACCCTTTTCGTGGCCGAAAAGGGCTTTCCTTCCCCCATGCCCCCATCTTTCCGAAAAGGCCATTCTGGGGAGAGGGGTCTGCCGCCCCGCTGAGATTGCCCCTTGAAATTTGCGGAAAAACTGCTATAGTATAAGTTGACAATCGAACACAGCTACGAATGATATGGAGGTGCCACATCATGAAATCCACCCGTTCTGCCCTGGCGCTGCTGCTGGCGCTGGCGCTGCTGCTGGCCGCGATGCCGGCGGTTTCTCTGGCTGATACTTCGGCGACCGTTTCCGGCGGCTGGCTGCGGCTGCGCGCGACGCCCTCCACCACCGGCACCGTGATCAAGAGCTACTACACCGGCACCAAGGTGACCATCCACTCCGTGACCGGCGCGTGGAGCTATGTCACCGTGGACAAGGACGGCAACGTTGGCTACATGCTCTCCAGCTTCCTGGTGCCCGCCGGTTCCTCCTCCACCACCCCGTCCGTCAAGCCGGTCGGCAAGGGCACCCGCTATGTGACCAGCGCCAACGGCAAGTCCGTCAACCTGCGCTCCGGCGCCGGCACGACCTACGCGATCCGCGGCTCCTTCTCCGTGGGCACCAAGGTGACCGTGCTGGAGAGCGGCAGCAAGTGGTCCCGCGTCAGCGTGAACAACAAGGAAGGCTGGATGCTGACCTCCTGCCTGTCCAACTACCGGGTGTACGGCCCCGCGGGCGTGAAGTCCTACGGCTCCGCCGTCGGCTATGTCACCAGCAAGAACGGCCGCCCCGTGAATATGCGCGCCGCCGGCCGTGACAGCGCCACCATCGTGGCCAAGGTGCCCGTGGGCGCCAAGGTGACCGTGCTGAACCGCGGCGGCAGCTGGAGCTTCATCAGCTACGGCAACCAGGTCGGCTACATGATGAACAACTTCATCACCGACACCGGCTCTTCCTCCTCCTCTTCCAGCAGCGGCGAATCCTACGCCGCCTATGTGAAGAGCAACGCGCGCCAGTCCATCAACCTGCGCTCCGGCCCCAGCACCATCTATCCCATCATCGGCAAGGCGCCCTACGGCACCGAGCTGACCGTCGTCAAGTACGGCAAGACCTGGTGCTTCGTGAAGATCGGCAAGGTCTACGGCTACATGATGACCCAGTTCATCGCGCGGAAGAAGTAAACGCACACATCCCGGGGAGGCCCGCCGCGGCCTCCCTTTTTGCGTGCGCGCGGGAATACTTTACTTTTTTTGCCTTCCGTGCTAAAATGCTTTTCGCCGCATCCGAGGGCCGCGCCGGCAGCATCCGCGCCGGACGCAGAAGGAGAAGGAGGTGCGGCGGCGCATCCGCTTTTCGCGGATAGGACGACAGGCATCCCGCGGGAGCCTGAACGGAGGTTTTTTTCATGGAAGAAAAACGCATTTCTGCCACAGGGACCAGGCGCATTTCGGGCATGACCCGGCGCACGAAGCGGCTGACGCTGACGTCGATGTTCGTCGCCATCGAGCTGATGATGTGGGCGATCGGCATGGGCCAGGTGCCGATGGGCGTGCTGAACATGTCCTTCCTGACCGTGCCGGTGGCCGTGGGCGCCATCCTGCTGGGGCCGGCCATGGGCGCGGTGCTGGGCGGCACCTTCGGGCTCACCAGCCTGATCGACGCCATCACCGGCAAGTCAGTGATGACCAGCACTTTCTTCGGCCAGCAGCCCTTCCTGACCGTGCTGCTGTGCGTGGGCACGCGAGTGCTGATGGGGCTGTTCACCGGCTGGCTGTTCAAGGTGCTGCGGCACGGGGAGAAGCCGGCCATCTGGAAGTACTACGTGGGCGCCATCGCGGCCCCGCTGAGCAACACCCTGTTCTTCATGGGCTACATCTGCCTGGTGTTCTATCAGACGGAGTTCGTGCAGAATCTGGTGGCGAGCAAGGGCGCGGCGAACCCCTTCATGTTCGTGGTGCTGCTGGTGGGCGTGCAGGGGCTGATCGAGGCTGCGGTGTGCTGCGCGATCGGCGGCAGCGTGGCCAAGGGCGTGGCGCACGCGGTGTACAAAGAATAACGGCTGCGGAGGAAATCCCATGATCTTTACCATGGACATCGGCAACACCAACATCAAGACCGCCATGTTCGACGGCGAGCGGATGGCGGGCTACTGGCGCGTCTCCACGAACCGCACCTACACCTCGGACGAGTACGGCAGCCTGTTTGAGCAGCTGATCAACCGCACGGGGCTGTCGATGCAGGACGCGGAGGGCATCATCATCTCCAGCGTGGTGCCGACGATCAACTTCACGATCGAGCACATGTGCCGGGACTACTTCGGCCAGCAGCCGATGATCCTGGGGCCCGGGGTGAAGACGGGGATCTCCGTCCGCTACGAGAACCCGCGGGAGGTCGGCAGCGACCGCATCGCCAACGCGGTGGCCGCCTATGAGGAGTACGGCGCGCCGGTGATCTACATCGACTTCGGCACCGCGACCACCTTCGGCGTGGTGGACGAGGGCGGCGTGTTCCTGGGCGGCTGCATCTGCCCCGGCATCAAGCTGGCCAGCGAGGCCCTGGGCAGCGGCACGGCCAAGCTGCCGCACTTCGAGCTGGCCCGCCCGGAGAGCGTCATCGGCCGCACCACCCTCGCCAACCTGCAGAGCGGCATGTATTACGGCTACGTCGGCCTGGTGGTGTACCTGGTGCGCAAGATGAAGCAGGAGCTGGGCAAGAGCGCGGTCGTGGTGGCCACCGGCGGCATGGCGCAGATGATCGCCGAGGAGAGCCGCGTGATCGACCACGTCGACGGCACCCTGACGCTGAAGGGCCTCCGGCTGATCTGGGAGAAGAACATGAAGACGCACTGAGGCGCGTGACACATAAAAGGCAGCGTCCCGTCCCCATCGCAGGGCTTGCGATGAAGGAGGCGGGGCGCTGCTTTTTTGGACGGACTGCGCGGTTCAGTTGTTGAGCCAGTCGTTTGTATCCGGATAGATATACTTCAGGCCGTTTTCCTTGCAGTACGCCTCCGCATAGCTGTCGTGCGGGACGGTGAGGGTGAGGTTATCGCAGGAAGAGAACGCCTGATCTCCAATGCTTGTCACGCTGTCCGGGATCGTCACCGCGGTCAAGCTTTTGCACCCAATGAACGCGTAATCCCCGATGCTTGTCACGCTGTCCGGGATCGTCACCGCGGTCAAGCTTTTGCACCCAATGAACGCGTAATCCCCGATGCTTGTCACGCTGTCCGGGATCGTTACCGCGGTCAGGCTGGAGCACCAAGCGAACGCGGAATTCCCGATGGTTGTCACGCCGTTCGGGATTGTCACCGCGGTCAAGCTGTAGCAGCTATGGAACGCGGAATTCCCGATGGTTGTCACGCTGTCCGGGATTGTCACTGTGGTCAGGCTGGAGCACCAAGAGAACGCCTCATCCCCGATCACGGCAATTCCTTGCGGGATGGCGAATTCCGTTGCAGTAAAGGCATATGGGTAGCAGACCAGCTTTTTCGTCGCTTTTTCATAGAGCACGCCGTCGATGGTGGCAAAATACGGGTGCGTCGGCGAAACGTTGATGCTAGTCAGCTTGGCACAATAGATGAACGGGTTCGCGCCCATCTCCGAAACGCTGTCCGGGATCGTCACCGCGGTCAGGCTATCGCACCAAGGAAACGCCCTATCCCCAATCCTTGTCACTTTTTTTCCATCCAGAGTGGATGGAATCTCAAGCGTTGTCTCACTTCCATACCACCCTGTGATCTCCACTGTCCCGTCATTCAGAATCGCATAGGAGAAATCGCCGCTCTTCAGGATTTCCCGCTCTTCCTCCGCCGTTACGCAGGCCGGCAGGGACAGCAGCAGGATGGCTGCCAGCAGGACAAACAGGATCCGCTTCATGGTGTTCCGCCTCCTTGGTATATGCGCTGTGAATCTGCATCTGCGCATATCGTAACACAAAAGCGCGGATGCCGCAAGACAGAATTGTGTGCATACAGGCAGAAAGAAAGAGGCGCGGGGAAGGCCCCGGCACCTCGTTTGCAATACACACAGGCGCGGTTCAGTTGAAAAGCCAGTCGTTTGTTTCCGGATAGATATACCGCAGGCCGTTTTCCTTGCAGTACGCCTCCGCATAGCTGTCGTGCGGGACGGTGAGGATGAGGCTGGGGTTAGGGATGGGGTTCCAATTTTCATCAAATACAATGAATGCGTCTTTTCCAATAAAAGTGACACTCTCTGGAATCGTCACCGCGGTCAGGCTGGAGCAGTCATAGAACGCGGAATTCCCGATGCTTGTCACGCTGTCCGGAATTGTTACAGATGTCAGGTTGGAGCAAGAAGAGAACGTGCTATTTCCGATACTTGTTACGCTGTCTGGGATTGTGACGGTGGTCAGACTTGAGCAGTAATCGAACGCGTGATTCCCGATGCTTGTTACGCTGTCTGGGATCGTCACTGCGGTCAGTCTGGAGCAGAAATTGAATGCGGAATCCCCAATATTTGTCACGCTATTCGGGATTGTCACTGCGGTCAGGCTGGAGCAGAAATTGAATGCGCAATTCCCGATGCTTGTCACGCTGTTCGGGATCGTCACCGAGGTCAGGCTATCGCAGAAAGAGAACGCGGAATCCCCGATTACGGCAATTCCTTGCGGGATGGCGAATTCCGTTGCAGTAAAGGCACATGGGTAGCAGACAAGCTTTTTTGTCGCTTTCTGATAGAGCACGCCGTCGATGGTGGCGAAATACGGGTGTGTCAGCGAAACATTGATACTGGTCAATTGATCACAAGAGCTGAACGGGTTCGCGCCTATCTCCGAAACGCTGTCCGGGATCGTCACCGCAGTCAGGCTGGAGCAGGAATCGAACGCGGCATCCCCGATGCTTGTCACGCTGTCCGGGATCGTAACCGCCGTTAGCCTATCGCAGGAAACGAACGCTGAATCCGCGATCACGGCAATTCCTTGCGGGATGACGAATTCCGTTGTAGTAAAGGCGCACGGGTAACAGACCAGTTCTTTGGTTGCTTTCTCATAGAGCACACCGTCGATGGTGGCAAAATACGGATGAGTTGGCGAAACGTTGATGCTGGTCAATCGATCGCAGTATGTGAATGGGTTTGTGCCCATCTCCGAAACGCTGTCCGGGATCGTCACCGCGGTCAGGCTATCGCAGGATGAGAACACGGAATCCCCGATGGTTGTCACGCTGTCCGGGATCGTTATCGCAGTCAGGCTTTTGCAGTAATAGAACGCGTAATTCCCGATGCTTGTCACGCTCTCCGGGATCGTCACTGCTGTCAGGCTGGAGCACCAATAGAACGCGGAATCCCCGATGGTTGTCACGCTGTCCGGAATCGTCACCGCGGTAAGGTTATTGCAGAAATAGAACGCCCTATCCCCAATCCTCGTCACCTTTTTCCCATCCAGCACAGATGGAATCTCCAGCCTTGCATCACTACCAAACCACCTTGTGATCTCCACCGTTCCGTCGTCCAGAACCGCATAGGAGAAATCGCCGCTCTTCAGGATTTCCCGCTCTTCCTCCGCGGTAACGCAGGCCGGCAGGGAGAGAAGCAGGATGGCCGCCAGCAGGACAAACAGGATCCGTTTCATGGTGTTCCGCCTCCTTGGTATTTGCGCTGTGAATCTGCATCTGCGCATATCGTAACACAGAAGCACGGATGCCGCAAGACAGAATTGTGTGCAGGCAGCGGCGATGCTCCTCTCAGTCGCCTAACGGCGACAACTCCCATGTCAGGGAAGCCAAGAGGCCAAACGGCGGTAGTTGCTATCCCTTTTGTGGATGCTGGCAGAAGAAAAAGGTGTGGGGAAGGCCCGACACCTCTTTCGCAATGCGCCAAGCGCGGTTCAGTTGTAGAGCCAATCGTATGTATCCGGATAGATATACCGGAGGCTGTTTTCCTTGCAGTATGCCTCCGCATAGCTGTCGTGCGGGACGGTGAGGGTGAGGTTCTCGCAGTCAGAGAACGCGGAATTCCCGATGCTTGTCACGCTCTCCGGGATCGTCACCGCCGTCAGGCTCTCGCACCCATAGAACGCGGAATACCCGATGCTTGTCACGCCGTCCGGAATCGTCACCGCGGTCAGGCTTCTGCAACCAAAGAACGCGGAATTCCCGATGCTTGTCACGCCGTCCGGGATTGTCACCGCGGTCAGGCTTCTGCAGCCAAAGAACGCGCCATCCCCGATGCTTGTCACGCTGTTCGGAATCGTCACCGCGGTCAGGCTTCTGCAACCACAGTATGCTTTATCCCCGATACTTGTCACGCTGTCCGGAATCGTCACCGCGGTCAGACTTATGCAGCCACAGTATGCTTTATCCCCGATACTTGTCACGCTGTCCGGAATCGTCACCGCGGTCAGGCTCTTGCAGTCATAGAACGTTTCGTCCCCGATACTTGTCACGCTGTCCGGGATCGTTACTGTAGTCAGGCTATTACACCCATAGAATGCGGAATTCCCGATGCTTGTCACGCTGTCCGGGATCGTCACCGCGGTCAGGCTGGAGCAGAAAGAGAACGCGTAATCCCCGATGCTTGTCACGCTGTCCGGAATCGTCATCGTGGTTAGGTTGAAGCAGTTAAGGAACGCGTAATCCCCGATGCTTGTCACGCTGTCCGGGATCGTTACCGCGGTCAGGCCCTCGCAGTAATAGAACGCATCATCCCCGATCACGGCAATTCCCTGCGGGATGGCGAATTCTGTCGCAGTAAAAGCGGATGGGTAGCAGACAAGCTTTTTTGTCGCTTTCTCATAGAGCACACCGTCGATTGTGGCGAAATACGGGTGTGTCAGTGAAACGTTGATGTTAGTCAATTTCTCGCAATACATGAACGGGTTCGCGCCCATTTCCGAAACGCTGTCCGGGATCGTCACTGCGGTCAGGCTGGAGCACTCAGAGAACGCGGATTTCCCGATGCTTGTCACGCCGTCCGGGATCGTCACCGCGGCCAAGCTGTAGCAGCTTTGGAACGCGTAATTCCCGATGCTTGTCACGCTATCTGGGATTGTGATGGCAGTCAGGGTCTTGCAGGAATAAAACGCGTAATCCCCGATCGCGGCAATTCCCTGCGGAATGATGAATTTCGTTGCGGCAAAGGCATATGGGTAGCAGACCAGCTTTTTTGTCGTTTTCTCATAGAGCACGCCGTCGATGGCGGCGAAATATGGGTGAGCCGGCGAAATGTTGAAATTGGTCAATTCATCGCAATGCCTGAATGGGTTCGAGCCCATCTCCGAAACACTGTCCGGGATCGTCACCGCGGTCAAGCTGACGCAGAATTCAAACGCGAAATCTCCGATGCTTGTCACGCCGTCCGGGATTGTCACCGCGGTCAGGCTATCTTTCCCTTTAAACGCTCCATCCCCAATCCTCGTCACCTTTTTCCCATCCAGCTCGGACGGAATCTCCAGGCTCGTCTCCTTTCCAGACCACCATGTGATCTCCACTGTTCCGTCTTCCAGAACTGCATAGGAAAAATCACTGCTCCACAGGGTTTCCCGTTCTTCCTCCGCGGCAACGCAGGCTGGCACGGACAGCAGCAGGATGGCCGCCAGCAGGACAGAAAGGATCCGTTTCATGGTGTTCCGCCTCCTTAAGGATATGTACTGTAAATCTGGTTCTGCGCATATCGTAACACAAAAGCGCGGATGCCGCAAGTGTCCCGCTCACTCCGTCGGGATGTCCCCTTCCGCGGGCGCGGCGGGGGCGTCCTCCAGCTCCTCGCTCTGGGGGCGGAGGGTCATGCCGGCAGTGTCGGTGACGGGGACGGAGAACACGATCGCGCCGGCGCGGGTGCCGGGGCCGGCCTCGCGGATGATCTCCTGCATGATGGCGTTCTTGTGCTCGGTCAGGGCGACGATCAGGATGATGTCCTTCTCGCTGGCCAGGGAGATGCCGAGGAACTGCTCCGCCTTCTCCTGCCCCGTGCCGCGGGCGTGGATCACGGTGCCGCCCCGGCAGCCCGCCTTCCGCGCCGCGTCCATGATCTGCTCGCTGTAGCCCTGATTGCCGATGACGATCAGCATCTCCTGCTCCGTGCTCTTCAAGCTGCTCTCCGCCCCTTTCTCAAAGCCCTGACCCTCCGTCAGGAACATGAATTCCCGCCTGCCGCCCACCGAGGACAGCGGCACGACCCACGCGATGCCCACGCCGGGCGCCTCGATGTGCAGCCGGACGGTCATGGCCTTGCGCACCTCCAGCCATTTCCGCCCGGTGACCACGGTCATGCAGATCATCTTCTCCGTCTCATCCAGCGCCAGATAGCGCAGATACTGGGCCTCGGCGGTGCCGTGGCCGAGGGACAGGGTGTGGATCTCCAGTCCCTTGTCCCGGTACAGGCGGATGAAGTCCGGCATGCGGCCTCGGCCGGTGACCGTCATCATCAGATAGAGTTCCGACTGATTCATGAATGCTCACCCTCCTCCGCAGACCGCGTCACAGCTCGATCACCGCGTCATCCGGCAGCCCGTCGAAGGGCCCTGCCACCGCGGGCTGCAGCGGACGGCGGCGGGTCTTGCAGCGGTAGATGAGGCCCAGCCCCTGGATCGTGATGAGCGGCGTCATGGCCACCAGCGCGACGACACCGAAGGCGTCCGTGGCCAGATTGCCGCCCATGGCCGTGCACAGGCCCATGTTCATCGGCAGCAGGAAGGCCGCCGTCATCGGCCCCGAGGCCACGCCGCCGGAGTCAAAGGCGATGGCCGTGAACAGCTTCGGGCAGAAGAAGCTCATGCCCAGCGCCAGCACATAGCCCGGCACGATGAACCACAGCACATTCAGCCCCAGGATCACCCGCAGCATGGACAGGCCGATGGACACGCCCACGCCCGCGCACATGCTCAGCTGCAGGCTGCGGCCGGTGATCGCGCCGTCGGTCAGATCCTCCACCTGACGCATCAGCACGTACACCGCCGGCTCCGCCTTCACCACCAGGAAGCCGATCAGCACGCCCACCGGGATGATGATCCACCGGTAGGGAAGCTCGCCCAGCATCTGCCCCAGGTAGGCGCCGGCGGGCATGAAGCCGTAGTTCGCCCCGGTCATGAAGACGGTCAGGCCGATGTAGGTGTACACCAGGCCCAGCACGATGCGGGAGAGCTGCGTGCGGCCCAGCTTCAGCAGGATGAAATTGAACACGAAGAAGAACACGGTGATCGGCGCGATGGAGATCAGCATCTCCCGCAGGTATTCCGGGAAGCCGTGGCCGAAGAGGGAGCGCAGCTCCATGGAGTCCGCCACGTTGGTCACCTGCATGGGGGTGTAGTCCGCCCCCTCGGCGCGGAAGATCATGCTCAGGAACAGCACGGAGAGGATCGGCCCCACGGAGCACAGCGCGACCAGGCCGAAGGAATCCTCTGCGGCGCTGCTGTCGCTGCGGATCGCGGCGATGCCCAGACCGAAGGCCATGATGAACGGCACGGTCATCGGGCCCGTCGTGACGCCGCCGGAGTCGTAGGCCACCGAGCGGAAGCTCTCCGGCGCCAGAAAGGTCAGCCCCAGAATCAGCACATACAGCCCGAACAGCAGCAGCCGCAGGTCAATCCGGTACAGAATGCGCACCAGCGACAGCACCAGGAAGCAGCCCACGCCCACCGCCACGGACAGAATCAGCACCAGGTTCGGGATGGCCTGCACCTGCCGGGCTAGCACCTGCAGATCCGGCTCGGACACCGTGATCAGCACGCCCAGTGCGAAGCCCACGGACAGGATCAGCGGCAGCTTCTTTGTCTTCGTCACCTTCGCGCCTACCGATTCGCCCATGGGCTCCATGGCCACCTCCGCGCCGACGGAGAAAAACATCATTCCGCCCACCAGCATGACCGCCCCCAGCAGGAAGGAGAGCATCACGCCGCTGGGGATCGGCGCCGCCGTCATGCTGAGCACCAGCACAAGCACCACGATCGGCAGCACCGCCGCCAGCGCCTCCCGCAGCTTGTCCAGCAGTTTTTGTTTCAGAATCATATCGATCATTCTCCACTCGCGGCCCCGGCCGCGTATTGCATTCCCCGCCCGAAACGGCAGGACTTCCCAATGACATTATACACATCTGCCGCAGGAATGGCAAGAAGGACAGAGGGAAGGGGGATGTGTGCGGTGATTCTGGGGGAAGGGGCACCCCTTTCTCTGAGAGAAAGCGGTTCCCCTTCCCCCAGCCCCCCATCCTCTCCGGAAAGAGCAGCGCTTGACCGCGCAGCTGCAAGCAAAAAGGAGCCGCCGCAGCAGCTCCCGTGGAATCAATCCTCCATCAGCGCGACGAGCACGCTGTTCTGCACATCCATCCCGCGGCGTGTCAGCCGCCAGCAGCCGTCAGCGTGCTCGACCAGGCCCAGGGCGGCCTGTGCGCGCAGCCTCCCGCCGTAGCATTGCTCCAGCGGCACGCCGTGCATCCGGAGGAAGGCCTCTTCGCTCACACCCTCCGTCATGCGCAGGCCCAGCATCATGGTCTCAAACCGTGCCTCGGCGGGCGAAATCCGCTCGGTCTCCCGCGGGCCCTCCGGCTGCATCCGCAGGTAGGCGTCGATCGTGCGGGGATTCGTTTCACGCGTGTAGGCAATTTCCCCGCCGGCGGGCAGCATGGAAGCCGCGGACGCGCCCAGGCCGATGTAGGGCACCTGCCGCCAGTAGCCGATGTTGTGGCGGCAGCGGCGGCCCGGCCGGGCAAAATTGGACACCTCGTACTGCGCCATGCCGGCCTCCCGCGTGCGGCGGAGGGCCAGCTCGTACATGGCGCGCTCCTCATCCTCCTCCGGCAGGGCCATTTCGCCCGCGTCCAGCAGGGCCTTCAGCGGCGTGCCGTCCTCGGGGATCAGCCCGTAGCAGCTCAGGTGGGTCACGGGCAGGCTCAGCGCCGCGTCCAGGCTGTCCCCCCAGTCCCGGAGGCTCTGGCCGGGAATGCCGAACATCAGGTCGAGGCTGAGGTTGTCCAGCCCGGCGCGCACCGCCAGCGAGACGGCCTCCTCCACCTGCGCGAAGCTGTGCGTGCGGCCCAGCGTCCGCAGTACATGGGGCTGCAGGGCCTGCATGCCGAGGGAGAGGCGGTTCACGCCGCCGCGCACCGCGGTGTCCAGCCAGGCGGCGGTCAGGGAGCCGGGGTTGGCCTCGGTGGTGCACTCCGCCGCCGGCGAAAAGCAAAACAGTCTGCGCAGCCCGCCCAGCAGCCGCTCCAGCAGGGCCGGGGGCAGGGCGGAGGGCGTGCCGCCGCCGAGGAAGAAGGTGCCGATCTCCGCGTCCGGGAAGGCCTTTGCCCGCGCGGCCGCCTCCCGCAGCACCGCGTCCGCATAGGCGTCCATGTCGCCCTCCCGGCCCGCCCATGAGGCGAAGTCGCAGTACCGGCATTTGCTCCGGCAGAAGGGGATGTGGACATACAGTTCAAATGTGCTCATGGCGTATCAGGGCTTCCTGTCAGAACGGCAGCTCGTCCAGGTGCTTCTGCAGCAGCCGGTCGGCCCAGGCCTCGGCGTCCCTGGCGATGGCCAGGTTCAGCACCGGCACATGAACCGCCCCGGCGTAGGTTACGGTGGACAGGGTGCCGCCGCGCATCCGGCTCAGATAGCACAGGCACAGGGCGGAGCGGTCCACCATGTATTCGTTGCGGGCCTGCATGCAGCCCTCGTGGTAGGCGGGGCTGAGCACGCGCACCTGATCGGCGCAGGCGCACAAGCGGGTATGCTCCTCCCGCTCGAAGGGGCGCCATTTCGCGGTCTGGTCGGCGCAGGGCACGGCCATGATCAGCTGCACCGGGATGCCGCGCCGCCGGGCCGCCGCCACCCGATCCGCGCACAGCAGGTCAAAGCCCCGCGCCGCCCCGCAGAAATAGCGCACAATGCCCTCGTCGCACAGCAGCGGCAGCAGCCGGTCCAGCTCCCGCGTGATCTGCTGCCGCTCCGCGCTGCGCAGCAGGCGGTGGCCGGTGAAGCAGCAGCTGGCCTCCCGCAGGGCCCAGTCGTCCCCCCAGCGGGGGTCGTCCGTCAGGTCTCGTCCATTTTGAGCACAGCGAGGAAGGCTTCCGAGGGAACCTGCACCGTACCGAACTGGCGCATCCGCTTTTTGCCCTCCTTCTGCTTTTCCAGCAGCTTCTTTTTCCGGGTGATATCGCCGCCATAGCACTTGGCCAGCACATCCTTTCGCACGGCTTTGACGGTCTCCCGGGCGATCACCTTGCCGCCGATGGCCGCCTGGATCGGAATCTCGAACTGCTGGCGCGGGATGACATCCTTCAGCTTCTCGCAGATGGAGCGGCCCCGCGGGTAGGCGCGGTCGCGGTGGACAATCTGGCTGAAGGCGTCGCAGATCTCGCCGTTGAGCAGAATGTCCAGCCGCACCAGCTCGCTGGGGCGGTAGTCCTTCAGCTCGTAGTCGAAGGAGGCATAGCCCCGGGAGCGGCTCTTGACCTGGTCGAAGAAGTCGAAGATGATCTCGCCCAGCGGCAGGTCGTAGTTCAGCTTCACCCGGCTGCCCTCGTACTGCATGTCGATGAACACGCCGCGCTTTTCCTGGCACAGGTCCATCAGCGTGCCCACGTACTCCTGCGGGGTGAAGATCTCCGCGCGGACATAGGGCTCCTCCATCGCGGCGATCTCCGTGACGGGCGGCAGCTTGGTGGGATTGTCGATCTCCAGCTGCGTGCCGTCGGTCCGGCTGATGTGGTAGATGACGCCGGGGATCGTGGTGACGAGGTTCAGGTCGAACTCCCGCTCCAGCCGCTGCGTGATGACGTCCATGTGCAGCAGCCCCAGGAAGCCGCAGCGGAAGCCGTAGCCCAGGGCCACGGAGGTCTCCGGCTCGAAGGTCAGGGAGGCGTCGTTCATGCGCAGCTTTTCCAGGGCGTCCTTCAGGGCGGGGTAGTCCGCGCCGTCGGCCGGGTAGATGCCGCAGAAGACCATCGGCGTCACCTGCTTGTAGCCGGGCAGGGGCTCGGCGGCGGGGCGAGCCGCGTCGGTGATCGTGTCGCCCACGCGGGTGTCGCGCACATCCTTGATGGAGGCGGCGATGTAGCCCACGTCGCCGGGATACAGGGCCTCGCAGGCGGTGTAGCCGGGCGTGAAGGTGCCCACCTCCACGATGTCGAACTCGCCGCCGGTGGCCATCAGGTGCATTCGCATGCCCGCGCGGACCGTGCCCTCCTTCACGCGGACGAAGCAGATCGCGCCGCGGTAATTGTCATAGAAGGCGTCGAAAATCAGCGCCTGCAGCGGGGCCTCCGGATCGCCCAAAGGCGCGGGAATGTGCTGCACAATGGCCTCCAGCACGTCGACGATGTTCTGGCCGGTCTTGGCGGAGATGCAGGGCGCGAAGGAGGCGTCCAGGCCGATCACGTCCTCGATCTCCGCCCGCACCTTCTCCGGCTCGGCGGAGGGCAGGTCGATCTTGTTGATCACCGGGATGATCTCCAGGTCGTGGTCCAGCGCCATATAGCAGTTGGCGAGGGTCTGGGCCTCGATGCCCTGCGTCGCGTCGACGACCAGCAGCGCACCCTCGCAGGCCGCCAGCGCCCGGCTGACCTCATAGGTGAAGTCCACATGGCCGGGCGTGTCGATCAGGTTCAGCTCGTAGGTTTCGCCATCCTTCGCGGTATAGGGCAGGCGCACCGCCTTCGACTTGATCGTGATGCCGCGCTCCCGCTCCAGCTCCATGCTGTCCAGGATCTGCTCCACCATCTCCCGCTTCTGGAACACGCCGGTCAGCTCCAGCAGCCGGTCGGCCAGCGTGCTCTTGCCGTGGTCGATGTGGGCGATGATGCAGAAGTTGCGGATCTTGTCCAAACGCTTGTCTGCCAATTTCATATCCTCCGTTGCTCAGTTCCTCGCCATGCGCCGCAGCCTGCCTTCCCAGTGGCGCGCCGCCTCCCGTTCCACCTGCTCGCGCTCCGCCCGCAGGCTTTCGTCCTCGCGCAGGCGCTTCATGCAGCGGCTGGCCTCCTCCATCAGCCGGACGTCGCCGTCCAGCAGGAAGCCGTCCAGCGCCTCGCCGGACTGCCGCGTGCCCATCAGGTCGCCCGGCCCGCGCAGCTCCAGATCCTTCTGCGCCACGAGGAAGCCGTCGTTCGTCTGTGTCAGCACGGCCAGCTTTTCGCTGCGCCCGGCCAGCAGGAAGCACCAGCTCTCCGCCGTGCCGCGGCCCACGCGCCCGCGCAGCTGGTGCAGCTGGCTGAGGCCGTAGCGCTCGGCGTTCTCCACCACCATCACGGAGGCGTTGGGCACGTTCACGCCCACCTCGATCACGGTGGTGGAGACCAGCACGTCCGTCTCTCCCGCCGCGAAGGCCCGCAGCACCTCGGCCTTCTCCGCCGGCGGCTGGGCGCCCCAGGTCAGCGCAACCCGCAGTCCGTGCAGCACGCCGCTCTTCAGCTCCTCGAAGGTGGCGGCGGCGGAGCGCACGTCCTCCATCTCCTCGCTGTCCTCGACCAGGGGGCAGACCACGTAGGCCTGGCGGCCGGCGGCGACCTGCTGCCGCAGGAAGCCGTACATGGCCTCCCGCTTCTCCGGCGGCACCAGCCGCGTCCGGACCGGCGTGCGGCCCGGGGGCAGCTCGTCCACCACGGAGACGTCCAGGTCGCCGTAGAGGATCAGCGCCAGCGTGCGGGGAATGGGCGTCGCGGACATGACCAGCACGTGGGGGGCCGGGCTGTCCTCCTCCCCCTCCGCGCGGCCCTTTTCCTGCAAAAGCGACCGCTGGCGCACGCCGAAGCGGTGCTGCTCGTCGGTGATGACCAGCCCCAGCTTCTGATAGCGGACGCCCTCGCTGATCAGCGCGTGGGTGCCGAACAGGGCCTGAAAGGTGCCGTTCGCGGCCGCCTCGTGAACCTTTTTCTTTTCCGAGGCCTTCATGCTGCCGGTCATCAGCCCGCAGGGGATGCCCAGGGGCAGCAGGGTCTGCAGCGCGTTTTCATAGTGCTGTCGGGCGAGGATCTCCGTCGGGGCCATCATCACGGCCTGGTATCCGGCCCGCACGCACATCGCCATCGCCCCGAAGGCCAGCGCGGTCTTGCCGCAGCCGACATCGCCCTGGATGAGGCGGCTCATCGCCCGCTCCCTGCGCAGATCGGCGGCGACCTCCTCCAGCACGCGCCGCTGGGCCCTCGTCGGGGGAAAGGGCAGTTCCTTCCACCACTGCTCCGGCCCGTCCTCCGGAATGGGCAGCGGATGGCCCTTCTCATAGTGGCCGCGCTGCAGGGACAGGGCCGCCTGATACATCAGCATCTGCTCGAAGGCCATGCGCCGCCGGGCCAGCTTCAGGGCCTCCGCGTTGTCCGGGAAATGCGCCTGGCGGATGGCGAAGTTGAGCTCGCACAGCTGATGCCGCAGCCGCAGGGAGCGGGGCAGCGTCTCCGGGCAGCAGTCGTCCGTGTGCTCCAGAGCCTGGCGCATCACCTCGCGGAAGGTCTTCGCCGGGAGGCCCTTCACCGCCCGGTAGACCGGCAGCAGGCGCATCTCGGTGACGCGCTGGGCGTTCTGCAGGGCGCGGCGGCCGTTCTTTTCCGCGACGCGGCCCCAGAGCATGATCTCTTCCCCCACCGGCAGCTGGTCCTTCACCCAGGGCTGATTGAACCACACCAGCGGCAGGCGGCCGCTCTCGTCGTTCAGGGTGGCGGTGACGCGCGCGAGCCCGCCAAAGCGGCTGAGCTTCGGCGCCTCGCGGATGACGCCGCGCACCAGCACCTCCCCCGCATGGGCCTCCCGGCAGGGGGTCAGGCGGGTGCGGTCCTCATAGCGCACGGGAAGGCAATACAACAAATCGCGCAGGGAGTCGATGCCCACTGCGCGAAGAGCTTGCATTCTGGCCGGTCCGATGCCGCGGATGGCGAGGGGCATGTCTTCGGCGGGCCGCTTCCCCTGATCCATTCCGCCATCCTCCTCCGGAATCAGCCTCATTCCACGGAAATCAGATAGTAATACAGGGGCTGGCCGCCGCGCAGGCATTCCACATCGCAGTCGGGATACTGCGCCGCCACCTCCTGGGCCAGCGCCTGGGCGTCCGCCTCGGACACGTCGGCCCCGTAATAGACCGTGATCAGCTCGTCCTCCTCGCCGACGACGGCCTTCATCATATTGGTCACGACCTCGCGGATGGAGGTGCCGGAGTATTCGACCTTGCCGTTGTGCAGGCCGATGATGTCGCCCTGCTTCATGTGCACGCCGTTGTACTCGCTGTCGCGCACGGCATAGGTCACCGTGCCGGTCTTGACGCGCTGGGCCGCCTCATCCATGCGGGCGGCGTTCTGCTCGGCGGTCGCCTCCGGCTGGAAGGCCACCGCGGCCGCGATGCCCATGGCCACGTTCTTGGTGGGGATGACAAACACGGGGCGCTCCGCCAGCTCGGCCGCCTGCTGGGCCGCCAGCACAACGTTGCCGTTGTTCGGGAAGATGAACACGTTCTCCGCGCGCACCCGGCGGATGGCCTGCAGGATGTCCTCGGTGGAGGGATTCATGGTCTGCCCGCCCTCGACGATGCAGTCCACGCCCAGGTCGCGGAAGATCTTGCTGAAGCCGTCGCCCAGGGACACGGCCACCATGCCGAAGGGCTTTTCGGGCGTCTGGTCCGCGGGTGCCTCTTCCTCCTCGGCGGGATGCTCGGCGGCCTCCTTGCGGCGGCGGGTCTCCGCCATGTTCTCCACCTCGAGATCCATCGCCTCGCCCAGCTCCAGGCCGAACTCGATGGCGCTGCCGGGCGCGTTGGTGTGCACGTGCACGCGCACCTCGCTCAGGTCGCCCTCCACGCTGACGCGGTCGCCGATGCGGTTCAGGCGGCGGCGGAAGGAGTCGATGTCGCCCTCGGTGCAGTCGTCCTTCATGTTGCGGATGATGAAGCGGACGTGATAGGCGTGGGTGAATTCACGGATTGCGTCGTGGTCGTCGGCAAAGGCGCCTTCCTCGGCAGCGGCCTGGGCGAGCATCTCCTCGATGGTCTCGCCGCGCAGGATCGCCGCGTAGCCCTTGTAGATATACAGCAGGCCGCTGCCGCCGGAGTCCACCACGCCCGCCTGCTTCAGCGGGGGCAGCATCTCGGGCGTGCGCTTGAGGATCGCCTCGCCGCTGCGCAGCATCACCTCGAACAGCGCGTCATAGCTGTCCGGCGTCTCGCGCACCTGCTTGAGCGCGTCCTCGGCGATCACGCGGGCCACGGTCAGGATGGTGCCCTCCTTGGGCTTCATCACGGCCTTGTAGGCCATGTCGGCGCCGGCCTTGAGCGCCTGGGCAAACTGCACCGGGGTCACGCGCTCCATGCCGGCGATCGCCTTGCTGAAGCCGCGCAGCAGCTGGGACGTGATGACGCCGCTGTTGCCGCGGGCGCCGCGCAGCGCCCCCTTGGCCAGGGCAGCCGCCGCTTCGTCCGCGCGCAGGAATTCCTTGCTGTTGACCTCGCGGACAGCGCTCTGCATGGTCAGGGACATATTGGTGCCCGTGTCGCCGTCCGGCACAGGGAACACGTTCAGGGCGTCCACGGCTTCACGGTGTTTCTCCAGCAGGGCGCTGCCGGCCATGGCCATATCGCGCAGCAGGACACCGTCAATTGCCTGATACTGTATCAATGCTTCTCCTCCGTTCCAAGGGGCGCATGCCTCAGCCCTTCCGGCGCCGATGCAGCCCCGCGCGGCGCGCGGACGCGCCTCAGTTCAGCCGGTCTTACATGCCGATGCGTACGCCTTCCACCGTGACATTCACGCGGCGCACGGTCAGGCCCGTCATGCTTTCCAGCTTGTAGCGCACCGTGTCCACAATCGTCTTGCAGACCTCCGCGATGGAAATGCCATACTCCACGATCACGAAAAGATCGACATCCAGCACATCGGCGTTATCCTCCGTGTGCACCTGCCGGACCTGCACGCCGCGGGAGAGATTCTCCCGGCCGAGCCACTCCACCAGGCCGTCCGTCGCCCGCTTGGAAGACATCGCCACAATGCCGTAGCATTCCAGCGCCGCGTAGCCCACGACCTTCAGCAGGACATCCTCCGTGATATAGATGGTACCGATCTCATTTCTGATTTTGCACTCCATACGATGGCGACCTCCTTGCGACCACCTTTCCTCCTGTGCGCGGACGCGCCAAAAGGGCAATCATGGTCAACTTGCAGTATACAGGATTTTCGCGGAAACTGCAAGAGCATGTTTGCGCGGAACCCAAAAAGCCGGCCGAAAAAGCGGCTCAGTTTCTTCTGGGCATACAGTTTGACCTTTGCTTTACTTGCTTACTATCTTACGATCATTATTTCACAAACGATGTTTTGAATCGGAAAAAAACACCGCCCGGCCCCGCGATGGGTGGTTCCGGACGGCCTTTCGGGCTGCTGCGGCCCGCTTACTTGCTGGGGATGACGCTGGCGATCGTGGAGGCCAGGGAGCTGAGCGGCATGGTCTGCAGCCACACATGGCCGGGGCCGGTGACGACGGTGTTGAACAGGCCCTCGCCGCCGAAGAGCTTGTTCTTGAGGCCCTTCACGGTCACCACGTCGATGGAGCAGGAGGCGTCGCACATGGCCAGGTTGCCGGTGTCGACCACCAGCTGCTCGCCCGCGCCCAGCTGGTATTCCACCACGGCGCCGTCGATCTCGACGAAGGCTGTACCCTCGCCCTGCAGCTTCTGCATGATGAAGCCCTCGCCGCCGAAGAAGCCACTCATGCCCTTGCGCTGGAAGAACACGGAGAAGTTCACGCCCGCCTCGGAGGCGAGGAAGCCGCGCTTCTGCACCACGATGGTGCGGCCGCCGCGCAGGTCGATGGGCAGGATCGTGCCGGGCATGCTGCTCGCGAAGGCGATCATGCCGGGCACCTTCTCGGCGGTGTAGACGTTCTGGAACATGGACTCGCCGGAGAAGATCCGGCCCAGCGCGCGGCCCACGCTGCCGCCCGCGTTGGTCTCCATGCGCATATTCGGCGACATCCAGACCATGCCGCCCGCCTCGGTGATCATGGACTCGCCCGCGTCCAGCGTGCAGATGACGACGGGCATCGATTCGCCGCGAATCTCGTACTTCATGATGAAATCCTCCTGATGAAATCTTTTGATGAAATCCTTGTGCGGAATGTGTACGGCCCCGGGCTTTCTCACCCGTCGGGCCCGGCTCAGAGCTCCTCCCCGCGGGAGATGGCGTCCAGCATGTCGATGCGGCGCTGGTGGCGGCCGCCCTCGAAGGGCTCCGTCAGCCAGGCGCGGGCGATCATCTTCGCCACGTCCACGCCGATGACCCGCGCGCCCATGGTCAGCACATTGCTGTTGTTGTGGCGCTTGCTAAGGGTGGCGGTGTACACGTCCGAGCAGGTGCACACCCGCATGCCCGGCACCCGCGCGGCGGCCATGCCGATGCCCACGCCCGTGCCGCAGATCAGGATCGCGCGGTCGCAGCGGCCATCCGCCACCGCTTTCGCCGCCCGGTAGCCGTAGACGGGGTAATCGCAGGAGGCGGTCTCGTTGGTGCCGAAGTCCTCCCACGCCAGTCCCATCTCATCCAGCAGGGCCTTGATCTCCTGCTTGAGCGCCACGCCCGTGTGGTCCGATGCCAGCGCAATCATGGGCAAATCCTCCCTTATTTTTCACTCCGCCTCTCCGGCGTCCAGGCTGCCGAAGGTCTGGCGGAACTCCTCGGAGTCGAATACATAATCCGGCGCGCCCTGGGAGAGCACCGTCCGGTCCAGCAGCACCACGTGATCCGCGTAGGCCCGCACGAGGCGCAGGTCGTGGCTGACCAGCAGGATGGCCATGTGCCGCGTGCGCCGCAGCCGGTCGACGGTGTCCAGGAACATGCGCAGGCCGTTCTGATCCACGCCGGAGACCGGCTCGTCCAGCAGCAGGAGATCGGGAGAGGGCTGCAGGGCCAGGGCCAGCAGCACGCGCTGCACCTCGCCGCCGGAACAGCGGCCCAGCGGGCGGTCGATCAGCTCCCCGGCCTCCGCCTGGGCGAGGGCCTCGCGGATCACCTCCCGCGTCTTTTTGCCTACGCCGGTCCACACGGGCCGCCGGCTGAGCGCCCCGGCCATGAAGTCCGCCACGGTCAGGGGCAGATCCCGGTCGAACTGCAGGTGCTGCGGCACGTAGCCGGTGCGCAGGTGGGGCACGTTATGGCCGTGGCCGTCCACGTGACGGATGGTGCCGCCGTGCGGAATCTCCCCCAGCAGCGCGCGGATCAGGGTGGTCTTGCCGGCCCCGTTCTGCCCGATGAGCACGGTCAGCTGGCCGCAGTGAATGTGCATGCTCACGTCCCGCAGCACTTCCTGTCCGCCCCGCGTCACGCTCACGCCGGCCAGCTCAATCCGGCAAAGATTGCACACCAGCGCCATGCGCGAACCTCCTTGCGTTTTCTCTTCATAAGCGGTATTATATCACATGCGGGAAAGGGATGCAAGATTCCCGCGGGATTTGCCGCAGCTGCAGCCAGCGGCAGTCCGGGAGGAAGAGATGGATTTTGAAGAGGAAGTGCGGCAGAAGGCGGCCGCGCTGAGGACGGCGGGCCATGCGCGGATCCTGTCGCTGGAGACCTCCTGCGACGAGACCGCCGCCGCGATTGTGGAGGACGGCCGCGTTCTCCGGGCGAACGTGGTGTTCAGCCAGATTGATCTGCACGCGCTCTACGGCGGCGTCGTGCCGGAGATTGCCAGCCGCGCCCACGTGGAGGCCTGCGACCGGGTGATCGACGAGGCGCTGCGCCAGGCGGGCATGACGTTCGCGGACATCGACGCCCTCGCCGTCACCATGGGGCCGGGCCTGGTCGGCGCCCTGCTGACCGGCGTCAGCTGCATGAAGGGCCTGAGCTATGCCCTGCGCAAGCCGCTGGTCGGCGTGAACCACATCGAGGGGCACATCTCCGCAAACTACCTGACCTGGCCGGAGCTGGAGCCGCCCTTCCTGTGCCTGGTGGTCAGCGGCGGCCACAGCCACC
>CAMNHF010000041.1 GCA_946538975.1 uncultured Clostridia bacterium
ACTATGTGACCACTCCTTACACCAAGGGTGAGAAGGATCTGGACACCTGCCTGACTGAGTTCAAGGCTGCCGTCGCCGCCGCCATCACCACC
The DNA here is from genome assembly GCA_946538975.1 of uncultured Clostridia bacterium. Classification (GTDB taxonomy): domain Bacteria; phylum Bacillota; class Clostridia; order Christensenellales; family Aristaeellaceae; genus RUG11272. The sequence continues at coordinate 93 of CAMNHF010000041.1, forward strand.
ATCACCGTGGAATAATCGCGGCTGAACACGGAAACCAAGGACATACCTTCGGGGCTGTCTCTTGCCAAATGAGGCAGGGGGCAGCCCCTTTCCTTGAGCGATGCGAGGAATGAGGAGTGGGAAGGAGTTTTCCCCTCTTCTGTCCTTCTCAGTCCTCATTCCTGGCCCGTCCGGGAATGTCATCAACAGCAAAAGGGGTGGTCTCATGCAAGCAAGCGCCGGGAAGAAGCATAAGTCGGTCAGCTACAGCCACTGGGGCTATATCTTTGTAGCGCCGTTCTTCATCACCTTCCTGATCTTCGGTCTCTACCCGATCCTGTTCACCTTCCGCACCTCCGTCACGGACGCGGTCGGCTGGGAGAAGGTTCTGAACAACAACATCATCGGCTTTGAAAACTTCCGCCAGCTCTTCGACCCGAACAGCCTGGTCTACGGCAAGTTCTGGGGCGCGCTGGGAAACACGATCATCATCTGGTTCTTCAACTTCGTGCCTCAGCTGGGCCTGGCCCTGATCCTGGCCTCCTGGTTCACCGACAGCCGGCTGCGGCTGCGGGCGCAGGGCTTCTTCAAGGTGACGATCTTCATGCCGAACATCATCACCGCCGCCACCATCGGTATGCTGTTCATGTCCTTCTTCGCCTACCCGATCGGTCCGGTGAACACCCTGATTCAGACCTTCGGCCTGTCGAATATGCCCATTGAGTATTTCCGCTCGGTGGCCTGGTCCCGCGGCCTGATCTCCTTCATCCAGTGGTGGATGTGGTGCGGCAATACGATGATCGTCATGATCGCCGGCATCAGCGGCATCAACCCCTCCCTGTTCGAGGCGGCGCTGGTGGACGGCTGCTCCTCCCGCCAGACCTTCTGGAAGATCACCCTGCCGCTGATCAAGCCCATCCTGGTCTACAACCTGACCACCTCCCTGGTCGGCGGCCTGACCATGTTCGATATCCCGCACATGATGACCCAGGGCAACCCCAACGAGACCACGAACACGGTCGCCCGCTTCATCTACATGCAGGGCTTCACCGGCTCCCGCAACTTCAACATGGCCAGCGCGGCGTCGGTGGTGCTGTTCATCATCATCATCATCGGCTCCCTGGCGATCCGCGGCATCCTGAATGACCACGATCCCAAGCCTGCCAAAGCGGGAAAGGGGGTCAAGTGAGATGAAACCGATCCGGAAAATCATCTGCCTCGCCTTCCTGGCGGTGGCCATCCTCGGTCTCTTCCTCCCCGTCGCCTCCTTCCATGACAATTCCTCCGCGTCCCTGGCTGCCGACATCGAGAAGCAGCAGGGCAAGGTGGACAGCGCCCAGACCCAGCTGCAGCGCTGGATTGACGGCGGCAAGAAGTCCGAGGCCGACATCCAGAAGCAGCGCGACAAGGTTCAGAAGGAACAGGACAAGCTGGACGAGCTGCTCGCCCAGCAGGCGGCTGCCACCGACGACAGCGCCAGCGGCCTGAGCTACTCCTTCCTGCCCGGCAAGCTGCCCGCGGAGCTTGAGGTCGACATGCAGGTGGTCAATCAGTACAAGCTGTACGACACCTGGAACATGGCCGAGAACAAGCGCATCAGCGAGGACTGGAACCTCACCTCCTACTATGTCTGCATCTGGGCTGTGCTGGGCTGCCTGGTCCTGGCGGCAGTGCTGATCGTCCTGGGCGGCGACAAGGACGCCAGCCCGCTGTACACCGTCGCGTCCTTCCTGCAGCTGGCCAGCGTGCTCCTCTCCGCCTACATCATCGTCCGCCTGACCGCCTTCCCGGTCAAGCTGCCCTACGGCAACGCGACGCTGAACACCCCCGTGGTGCTGATGATCCTGCTGGGCACCATCATCTCCTTCACGGCCCATGTGCAGGGCGTGCACAACTCCAAGCGGAGCATGATCTACGTGTTCTGCTCCTTCCTCTCCGCGCTTGCGATCGTCCCCTTCTGGATCATGATCGTCAACGCCACCCGTTCCAGCCAGGCCATCCAGCAGGGTGTCAGCCTGATCCCCGGCTCCTACCTGAGCTATAACTGGAACGTGCTGGCAACCAAGGGCTTCGATGTCTCCATCGGCTTCAAGAACAGCGCGATCATCGCCTTTGGCTCCACGATTCTGTCGGTGTACTTCTCCGCGATGACGGCCTACGGCTTCAAGGTCTATCAGTTCAAGCTGAGCAAGTTCCTCTACGCCGTCGTCATGGCCATCATCATGATCCCCGGCCAGGTCACCGGCACCGGCTTCTTCATGTTCATGTATCAGCTGCACTGGACCAACAGCTATCTGCCGCTGATCATCCCGTCCATCGCGGCGGCCAGCACGGTGTTCTTCTTCCGGCAGTACCTGGAGGCCAACTTCCAGGTCTCCCTGGTGGAGGCGGCGCGCATTGACGGCTGCGGCGAGTTCCGCACCTTCAACTCGATCGTGCTGCCCATCATGGTGCCCGCCATGGCCACCATGGGCATCATGGCCGTCATCGGCGCCTGGAACAACTACCTGACGCCCCTGATGCTGCTCACCGATCCGAGCATGAAGACCCTGCCCATGATGGTGCAGGAGCTGCGCGGCGACATCTACCGCACCGAGTACGGCTCCATCTATCTGGGCCTGACGCTGACGGCCCTGCCGCTGATCATTGTCTACTTCGCCTTCTCGAAGTACATCATCGCCGGCGTGGCCCTGGGCGGCGTCAAGGAGTAACCCTGCCCGGGATTCCGGCCCCTTCCCCCCGCGGGAAGGGGTTTTCCTGTGGGAAAGGCCAAAGCTCCGCGTCTGCAGCAAAAAAACACCGAAAACACAGAAAACAGCTTGTCTCAGCCCGCGGCGGAGGCTATAATGAGCCTGTTCACCGCCGCAGTACAGGCGGTCCGGCGCATCTGCCGGATAATGATAAGGAGGATGTCACCATGAAGAAGATCGTTGCGCTGCTGCTGGCGCTGGCCATGGCCCTGAGCATGGCCGCGGCCTTTGCGGAGACCTACAAAATCGGCGGCACCACGCCCCTGACCGGCGCCGCGGCTGTCTACGGCGTGGCCGTGTACAACGGCGCGAGCATCGCCGCCGCGGAAATCACCGCCGCCGGCGAGGACACCATCGAATACACCGGCCTGGACGATCAGCACGACGCCGAGATCGCCATCAACGCCTACAACACCCTGCTGGACGCCAAGATCCAGATGATGCTGGGCTCCACCACCACCGCGCCCTCCCTGGCCGTGAGCGCGCAGGCCTTCGAAGACCGCATCTTCATGCTGACCCCCTCCGCCTCCTCCACCCAGGTGACCGAGGGCAAGGACAACGTCTTCCAGGTGTGCTTCACCGACCCCAACCAGGGCCTGGCCTCCGCGGAATACATCGCGGCCAACGGCCTGCCCACCAAGGTCGCCATCATCTACAACAACGCCGACGCCTACTCCACCGGCATCTACCAGACCTTTGAGGCCAAGGCGAAGGAGCTGGGCTTCGACATCGTGTCCGTGACCACCTTCACCAACGACACCACCGACTTCTCCACCCAGGTCGCCGACGCGAAGAACAACGGCGCCGAGCTGGTGTTCCTGCCGATCTACTATCAGCCCGCCTCCACCATCCTGAAGCAGGCCCACGACGCCGAGTACGCGCCCGTGTTCTTCGGCGTGGACGGCATGGACGGCATCCTGACCATGGAAGGCTTTGACGCCTCCCTGGCCGAGGGCGTGCTGCTGCTGACCCCCTTCTCCGCCGACGCGGAGGACGAGCGCACCCAAAAGTTCGTCGCCACCTACAAGGAGCTCTACAACGAGATCCCCAACCAGTTCGCGGCGGACGCCTATGACGGCATGTATGCCCTGTATCAGGCTGCGAAGGTTGCCGGCATCACCTCCGACACCCCCTTCGACGAGGCCTGCGACAAGCTGATCGCCGTGTTCACCAGCTCCGACTTCGTCGTGGAAGGCATCACCGGCACCATGACCTGGGACGCCAACGGCCAGGTCAGCAAGACCCCCAAGGCCGTCGTCATCCAGAACGGCGTGTATGTCGGCTTTGAGAACGCCCAGTAATCCCGTGCAGTAACGCATCATGAAAGGTAACCGGCGGCTGGGACAAGCAAATTCTCCCTTACGCTGGTTGCCTTTCTGTGTTATACTGAGGGCAAGCGTTCCATTCCGGCCTCCGATCACTCCTCCAAAGGTGGTATGCGCACATGATGTCTTTCCTGTCCTACCTGGTAAACGGCATCAGCCTCGGCAGCGTCTACGCCATCATCGCCCTGGGCTACACGATGGTGTACGGCATTGCGAAGATGCTGAACTTTGCCCATGGCGATGTCATCATGGTGGGCGCCTACATCTCCTTCTGCGCGACGCAGTACTGGGGCCTGTCCCCGCTGTTGTCCGTCGTGGTGGCGATGCTGGTGTGCACCTGTCTGGGCATTGTCATCGAGCGCTTCGCCTATAAGCCGCTCCGCCAGGCCACGTCGCTGGCTGTGCTGATCACCGCCATCGGCATGAGCTACCTGCTGCAGAACGCGGCCCTGCTGATCTTCGGCGCGAACCCGAAGGTGTTCACCTCCGTGGTGAGCATCCCCTCGCTGTCGCTCTTCGGCGGACAGCTGCTGATCTCCGGCGAGGCGCTGGTCACGATCATCTGCAATGTCGTGATCATGGTGGGCCTGACCCTGTTCACCGCCCACACCAAGACCGGCAAGGCGATGCGCGTGGTGTCCGAGGACAGAGGCGCGGCGGAGCTGATGGGCATCAATGTGAACGCGACCATCTCCCTGACCTTCGCCATCGGCTCCGCGCTGGCGGCCATCGCGGGCGTGCTGATGTGCTCCACCTATCCCACGCTGATGCCCACCACCGGCTCCATGCCGGGCATCAAGGCCTTCACGGCGGCGGTGTTCGGCGGCATCGGCTCCATTCCCGGCGCGCTGCTGGGCGGCCTGCTGCTGGGCGTCATCGAGATCTTCGGCCGGGCGTACATCTCCACCGAGCTGGGCGACGCGCTGGTTTTCGCCGTGCTGATCATCGTGCTGCTGGTGCGGCCCACCGGCCTGCTCGGCAAGCCTGTGCGCGAGAAAGTGTGAGGTGGCGGAAATGAAGCTGAAGCAACGCAAATTCCTGAACAACCTCATCACCTACGCCATGGTCGTCGCCGCCTACGTCATCTGCACCCTGCTGATTAACGGCGGGCAGATGAGCCGCTCCCTGCGCGGACAGATGGTGCCGATCTGCTGCTGGGTGGTCATGGCGGTGTCGCTGAACCTGGTGGTCGGCATTTCGGGCGAGCTGAGCCTGGGCCACGCCGGCTTCATGAGCGTGGGCGCCTTCTCCGGGGTCATCACCTCCGGCTGGCTGCTGAACAGCCTGCAGATGGAGGACGCCACGCTGCGGCTGGTCATCGCCATTGTCGCCGGCGGCATCCTGGCCGGCATCGCGGGCGTGCTGATCGGCATCCCGGTGCTGCGGCTGCGCGGCGACTACCTGGCCATCGTGACGCTGGCCTTCGGGGAAATCATCCGCAATGTGCTCAACTGCGTCTACGTCTCCGTGGACGCGGACGGGCTGCACATGGGCTTCCTGAACCCCTCGCTGCCGGGCACCCTGCTGATGAACGGCCCCATGGGCGCCATCGGCGTCAAGAAGATCGCCACCTTCGCCGCCGGCTTCGTGCTGGTGATGCTCACGCTGGTCGTGGTGCTGAACCTCAGCTCCAGCCGCTCCGGCCGCGCCATCATGGCCATCCGCGACAACCGCATCGCCGCGGAGTCCATGGGCGTGCCGGTGACGAAATACAAGATGATGGCCTTCGTCACCGCGGCGGTGCTGGCGGGCATGGCCGGCGCGCTGTACGGGCTGAACTTCTCCACCGTCACCTCGGACAAGTTCAAGTTTGACCAGTCGATCAACGTGCTGGTGTTCGTGGTGCTGGGCGGCATCGGGTCGGTGCGCGGCTCGGTGATCGCGGCGGCCTTGCTGACCGTGCTGCCGGAGCTGCTCCGCGCCTTCTCCGAATACCGCATGCTGGTGTACGCCATCGTGCTGATTCTGGTCATGCTGGCGACGAACAATCCCCTGCTGAAGGGCTGGCTGAACGCCCTGCGCGAGCATCTCCCCTTCGGCAGGAAGCAGAAAGGCGGTGAACCGGCATGACCACGAAACTGAACGCGAACACCCGCATGGTGCCCGTGCCCAGCGACAGCATCGTGCCGGAGCGCGACCTGGGCAAGCGACCCATCCTGGAAACCCGCCACCTGGGCATTGAATTCGGCGGACTGAAGGCCGTCGACGACTTCAACCTGACCATCGGCCCCACCGAGATCGCGGGCCTGATCGGGCCCAACGGCGCGGGCAAGACCACCGTGTTCAACCTGCTGACCAAGGTGTACGAGCCCACCAGCGGCACCGTGCTCATCAACGGCCGGGACACCCACCGCATGACCGTCACCCAGGCCTGCCGCCTCGGCGTGGCCCGCACCTTCCAGAACATCCGCCTCTTCGACAAGATGACCGTGGAGGACAATGTCCGCATCGGCCTGCACAACCAGATCCGCTACGGCATGATGACCGGCATCCTGCGGCTGCCCGCCTTCTGGCAGAAGGAAAAGCGGCAGCACGAGCAGGCGCTGGATCTGCTGTCCATCTTCGACATGCAGGACCTGGCGGACGTCACGGCCGGCTCCCTGCCCTACGGCGCCCAGCGGCGGCTGGAGATCGTCCGCGCGCTGGCCACCAACCCCAGCCTGCTGCTGCTGGACGAGCCCGCCGCCGGCATGAACCCCCACGAGACCGAGGAGCTGATGCGCAACATCGTCCGCATCCGCGACCAGTTCCAGATCGCAGTGCTGCTGATCGAGCACGACATGCGCCTGGTCATGGGCATCTGCGAAGGCATCTGCGTGCTGAACTTCGGCAAGGTCATCGCCAAGGGCACCGCCGCGGAGATCCAGAACAATCCTGTCGTGGTGGAAGCATACCTCGGCAAGCAGAAGGAGGGCTGACCATGACGGAGACCGGAAAGACCGCGCCTGTCCTGCAGGTGAACGACATCCACGTCTACTATGGCGCCATCCACGCGATCAAGGGCATCTCCCTGGAGGTCTACCCGGACGAGATCGTCACGCTGATCGGCGCCAACGGCGCGGGCAAATCCACCACGCTGAACACCATCGCCGGCCTGCTGAAGCCGCGGCAGGGCAGCATCATCTTCGACGGAAAGCCGCTGAACGGCGTGCCCGCCTCCAAGATCGTGCCCCGGGGCCTGTCCCTGTGCCCGGAGGGGCGGCGCATTTTCCAGCGCATGACCGTGCGCGAAAACCTGGAGATGGGCGCCTTCACCCGCACCCGGGAGGAGGAGGCCGCTTCGCTGCAGGAGATGTTTGAGCGCTTCCCCCGCCTCAAGGAGCGCGAGCGGCAGATCGCCGGCACCCTCTCCGGCGGCGAGCAGCAGATGCTGGCCATGGCGCGCGCCCTGATGAGCAAGCCCCGCGTGCTGATGCTGGACGAGCCCTCCATGGGCCTGGCCCCGATCCTGGTGGAGCAGATCTTCTCCATCATCGCGGAGCTGCACAAGGCCGGCGTCACCGTGCTGCTGGTGGAGCAGAACGCGCAGATGGCCCTCTCCATCGCCGACCGCGCCTACGTGCTGGAAACCGGCGCCATCACAATGTCCGGCAGCGCCCAGGACCTGCTGCACAACGACGACGTGCGCAAGGCGTATCTGGGGAGCTGAGAGGATTGCTGAAACGCAGCGACTGGGGGAAGGAAACCCTTTTCGAGGCCGAAAAGGGCTTTCCTTCCCCCAGACCCCCATCTTTCCCAAAAGCCCTTTCCTTGGGGCAAGGGCTTTCACGATGCATGCGCAGCCGGACACACTCATGCGCATATGGCCCTGCGGGCTGAGCAGCAACGAGTGATGCAATCAAAACCACCGGCTTAGCCGGTGGTATGCACCGTGCCTTCAAGGCATATTACCGGCGAACGTCTAAAGACGCGCCGAAAGGTTTAGCAACCGCAACATTTTCACTGGCCGCCGCTAAAGCGGCCTTTTATCCTGCCTTACTTATTCTTGGCACCCGTAAACGGGTCTATATATTCCTTCATGCTGATCTGGTCTGCCATCGCATCTTCTTGTAGTTGATTCCGGATGTACTCCGCAATCCGTTCTTTGTTCCGTCCTACTGTGTCGACGTAATAACCTCTGCACCAGAAATGTCTGTTCCCATATTTGTACTTTAGATTTGCATGCCGATCGAAGATCATCAGCGAACTTTTTCCTTTCAGGTACCCAACAAATTGTGCTACACTAAGATACGGCGGAATACTCACCAACATGTGAATATGATCTGGGCATGCTTCCGCTTCTATGATTTCCACCTTCTTGGCTTCGCATAGTTGCCGAAGTATCTTTCCGATATCCGCCTTTATCTGCCCGTAGATGACCTGTCTCCGAAACTTTGGTGCAAACACAATGTGATATTTGCAATTCCATTTCGTGTGTGATAGACTTTGACTGTCATTTGTCATGAATGACAACCTCCTTTGCTCTTTGTTGCGGTTGCTACACCTGCTTCAAGTATAGCAAAGGAGGTTCTCTTGCTAAAGCTCTTTTATTCCACCAGCTCTGCTGGTGGTTTTTTCTCGCCCTCGGCGCACAATAAAAAGCCCTTCCGCAGGCTGCCTGATCATAGGGCAGCCGGGAAGGGCTTTTTGCTTTTGCATACAATAACCATCTTGCAAAGGGTCTGCCAGTATTGTATAATTGCGGATGAAAAAGCTGCGAAAGAAGGACAGCATGAATGCCACAGAAGATTGATATTCATGGACTATTCATTGATCCGGAAACGATCACCGATCTCCGGCTGCAAAAGCGCATCTCCGTGTCATATCCTGTGTTTCATGAGGTTCAGACCGGCAAATCTGTCACCCGATCTGTCATGGGTTTGTTCTCGTCAGAGCTGAAGCAGCACATTCTCCAGTTTGATCAGCATATGCCCTACGGCATCATTCTGGCCGATATTGAACAGCCCGACCCCGCCAGCTATGTGATGACTTACAGGGAGGCAGCAATCGAACGGTTTTTGCGCGGAATCGGGCATGCCGGAAAGAGCCTCGCAGGTCATTTCCAGGAGTGTCTCCAGATCGATGTGTCCGGCGACCGGGAATACCGCATCCTTCAGTCCGGGCGCAACGTAAAGCAGACTTCCATCCGGGAGATTCCCGCAAAGGTGCGGCTGCTCAACGGTCAGTGGGTGGATGTATTCAAAAGCACGCCGGGGTATGACTTTCAGGGAGGAACCCCGTACGCGATCACGGATGTCGCCTCGGCTGCGCTTTTGATCGCCACGAACGAACAGGTCTATGTGCTGTTTGGTGCCGGTGTGGATGCAAGCGATGCGGAAGTGACGACCTCTTATCAGCAGTTGATCGGAATCTATAATCAGATTCAGGCCCGAAGGGATGCTGCCGCGGAAGAGAAGAAGGGCCGGCCTCTGTTTCAGCTCCCGCAGATCAACATTCAGCTGCCCACCCTGGAGCTTCCGAAAATTGAAATCCCGCAGATACGGTTTCAGTCACCCTTTGTCTTCGGGAAAAAGAAAGAGGAACCAGCCACAGAGGCATCGCAGGCTCCCGAAGCGGACGAGGCTTCAGAAGGGGAAAAAGATCTTCCTCTGAACTGATTCGACAAAGGTGATCTATTCAACTCGTCTCGCAGCAAAAAACCACCTCCAGAGCAGAATCGTGATTACTCCGAAGGTGGTTTTGTCATGCGTTTTTTCAGATGATCCGCTCACGGCTTGGGTTCCATCGATTCCCCAAACTCCCCGCACAGCACCCGGTAGGCCGGATGGTATGCGGCCCGGTAGGCGGCGGAGTGCGAGGGCAGCCAGTGTCCATCCAGCAGCGGTGCCGCCGCAGCCCGCATGCGCTTTGAGCCGTCCAGCTCCACGCAGAAGCGGTACACCTCCCGCCGCGAAAAGAGCAGCTTCCCTCCGGCGGAGCGAAGGAGCAGGCGGGTGATCTCCTCCTCCCGCAGGCCGCGGGCCCTGGCGGGGCGGAGGTTCAGGCGGAACCACATCGGGCTGAGCCATTCAATCAGCGGCTCTTCCGGGGCCGGCGGCAGGTTCTCCATCTCGCGGTGCAGCCAGGCCAGCGCCCCGTCCCTGTCCGCGATCAGATGGCCGACGCCCAGCATGCCCTGAAAGGCCAGCTTCACGATGTCTTCCTCATTCAGCAGCGGCCGGGCCAGCCGCTGTTCCGCAATGATCCGCCGCATCTCCCGGACGCAGCGGCATTTCTCCGCCCTCAGCGCCCGGCGGCCCGCCCCCGGCGTCCGTCTCCGTCCCGCGCTTCTCAGAAGCATCACCCGCCTCCCTGTTCATCGTCCCTGCATGGCCAGATGATACCACAGCCGGCGGCGGATTGCAATCCGGCCCGCCGCCTCACTTCCAATACTTCCCGTCCAGCTCCCTGTACTGGATCGCCTCGGCGATGTGGGCCGTGGAGATCTGCTCCTCGCCGGCCAGGTCGGCGATGGTGCGGGCCACCTTCAGCACGCGGCCATAGGCGCGCATGCTCATGCCCATGCGCTCCACCGCCATGTGCAGGATGCCGGTGGACGCGGGGCTCAGCTCGCAGTAGCGGCGGGACAGGCGGGCGTCCAGCTGGGCGTTGCAGTGGATGCCGTCCTTGCGGTAGCGCTCCTGCTGGATTTCGCGGGCCCTGCGCACCCGCTTCGCCACCTCCGCGGAGGATTCGGCGGGCTTGGACTCGTTGATCTCGCGGACCGGCACGGAGTCCACCTCAATCTGGATGTCGATGCGGTCCAACAGCGGGCCGGACACGCGGTCGAGATAGCGGCGGATGTCGTGCTGGGAGCAGCGGCACTGCCGGGTCTTGCTGCCGAAATAGCCGCAGGGGCAGGGGTTCATGCTCGCCACCAGCATGAAGCTGGACTGATACTGCGCCTGCTGCCGCACCCGCGTGACGGAGACATAGCCGTCCTCCAGCGGCTGGCGCAGCGCCTCCAGGGCCTGCCGGGAGAACTCCGGCAGCTCATCCATGAACAGCACGCCGTTGTGGCTGAGGGACACCGCGCCGGGCATCGCGTTGGAGCCGCCGCCGATCAGGCTGGCCACGGAGGCGGAGTGATGCGGCGCGCAGAAGGGCCGCGTGACCATCAGCCCCGCGCCGGGGGCCAGCTTGCCCGCGATGGAGTGAATGCGCGTGGTCTCCAGCGCCTCCTCGAAGGTCAGCGGCGGCAGGATGCCGGGCAGGCAGCGGGCCAGCATGGTTTTGCCGGAGCCGGGCGTGCCGATCATCAGCAGGTTGTGCCCGCCGGCCGCCGCGATCTCCAGCGCCCGCCGCGCGCCGACCTGGCCCCGCACCTGGCTCATGTCCACGGCGACCTGCGTCTCCTGCAGAATCTCCTGATAGGTGCGCTGCTGCTGGGCGGGGATGTGATTCCTGCCGCGCAGATGGTCGACCACCTCGGTGAGGCTGTTCGCCGGATGCACACGGATGCCCTGGATGCAGGCCACCTCCGCGCTGTTGCCCGCCGGGAGAATCACCTCGGTGATGCCGGCCTCGCTGGCGCTGATCACCATGGGCAGGGCGCCGCGCACCGGGTGCAGGCCGCCGTCCAGCGACAATTCGCCCATCATCAGGATGCCCGTGCAGTCCAGCGGCGGCAGCTGCCCCGAGGCCAGCAGGATGCCCACCGCGATGGGCAGATCAAAGGCCGGCCCCTCCTTCTTCACGTCCGCCGGGGCCAGATTGACCGTCAGCCGCGCGATCGGCATCACATAGCCGGAATTGACGATGGCCGCGCTGACCCGGTCGCGGCTCTCCTTGACCGAGGCGTCCGGCAGGCCGATGATCTCCATCTGCGGCAGACCGTTCGCCGCGAACACTTCGACATTCACCGCAAATCCGGCCACGCCGGAAAGCCCATAGCTGAGCGTATTGGCAAGCATGCTGCCTCTCCTCCACAGAACGGAATCATGATGAAAAGCAAACCGTAACAATCATCTTTTTCGACGCGCGGCGTGCGTTCCCTTTTTCCCGGACAATTTTCGCGCGCAACAATTCCCGGGCCTTCCCCGGAGTGCTCTTTCCGGAAAGAGGGGGGCCGGGACAAAGGAAACCGCCTTCTCTCAGAGAAAGGGGTTTTCCCCCGGAAGCTGTGCGGCAACCCCGCGGCGGTGCGGCAGCCGCGCCCCGGCCGAAAGCGCTTGACGGCATCCGGAGATTGGGGTAGAATGAAGCGGGATTTGCACAGGCGGAATACGCGCCCCCGCGGGCGCCGGCGGAAAGGAAGGAAAGCCCATGCTGTTCTCCAGTATGACGTTCCTTCTCTATTTTCTGCCCGCCGTGATCCTCGTGCACGCCTTCCTGCCGCGGCGGGCGCAGAACGCCTTCCTTCTGGCCGCGAGCCTCCTGTTCTACGCCTGGGGCGATGTGCGGCGGGTGCCGCTGTTCGCCCTGCTGCTGTGCGTGGACTGGGGCGCGGGCGTGCTGCTGGGGCGGGTGCGCAGACCCGCCGGACGCCGCGCGCTGCTGGCCGCCGGCCTCGCGTGCAATTTCGGCGCCCTGCTGTTCTACAAATATACCGCCTTCCTGCTGGGGGCCATGGGCATTGAGGCCGCCTTCACGCAGGGGCTGACGCTGCCGCTGGGCATCAGCTTCTTCACCTTCCAGGCCGCGGGCTATCTGATCGACGTGTACCGCGGCTCCGTGGCGCCGGAGCGCAGCCCCACAGCCTTCGGCACCTTCATCTTCCTCTTCCCGCAGCTGATCGCCGGCCCCATCGTCCGCTACAGCGACCTGCGGGAGGCCCTGCACGCCCGGCGCCGGCCCGACGGAGCCGCGCTGGACAGCGGCATGGCCCTGTTCGTCGCGGGGCTGGCGGCGAAGGTGCTGCTCGCCAACCCGCTGGGCGAGGCTTATCAGGCCCTCTGCGCGCCGGAGGGCGACATGGCCGCGGCGTGGCTGTCGCTGGCGGCGTATTCCCTGCAGATCTATTTCGACTTCCTCGGCTATTCCCTCATGGCGGTGGGCATCGGCCGGATGCTGGGCTTTGCCTTCCCGCGCAACTTCAACCACCCCTACGCCGCGGCCTCCGTCACCGACTTCTGGCGGCGCTGGCACATCACCCTGAGCAGCTGGTTCCGCGATTATGTGTACATCCCCCTGGGCGGCAGCCGGAGGGGGCCGGGCCGCACCGCGCTGAACCTGCTGGCCGTGTGGGCGCTGACCGGCTTCTGGCATGGGGCGGACTGGACCTTCCTGCTGTGGGGCCTGTGGTACTTCCTGCTGCTCTCGGCGGAGAAGTTTCTCCTGCGGGACCGCCTGCCCCGGCTGCTGCAGCGGATCCTGACGCTGCTGGGCGTGATGCTGGGCTGGGCGCTGTTCGTGTCCGACGGGCTGCCGGCCTTCGCGGCGTACCTGGGGCGGCTCTTCAGCTTCCGCCTGGACGGCAGCGCGCTGTTCTGGCTGCGGGAGTACGCGGCCCTCTTCGCGGCGGCGGTGCTCCTGTGCGTCCCGCGCGTGACGGATGGGCTGAAACACCTGTGCCGCCGGCCTGTCCTGCGCTGGACGGCCGCCATGGGCCTTCTGCTGCTGTGCATCGCGGCGCTGGCCCGCTCCACCTACAATCCCTTCCTGTATTTCCGCTTTTGAGGTGACCGCCATGAAGAGAGCACCGCTGTTCCTGTCGGTCGCCGGGCTGCTGCTCCTGCTGGCGGCTCTCCAGCTGATCCTGCCCGACCGGGGCAGGAGCGATCTGGAGAACCGCGTGCTGACCCCCGCGCCGCGCTTCACCGTGGCGGATTTCGTCAGCGGCGCGTGGGAGGAGCAGCTGGAGAAGCACGCCGCCGACCAGCTCCCCCTGCGGGAGGCCTTTGTCTCGCTGCACACCGCCGTCCAGCACCTGCTGGGCCGCCGCGCCGACGGCGACGTGATCGAGGGCGGGGACTGGCTGTTCGCGCGCACCGACAGCTGGAGCCGCCGCTGCGTCACCCTGAACGCCGCCGCCCTCCAAAGCCTCGCGGAGCAGACCGGGCGGAAGGCCCTGCTGCTGGCCGTGCCCTCCTCCGCCTGCCTGTACCCGGAGAAGCTGCCCGCAGGCGCGCCGATGGGCGATGAGGAGGCCCTGCTGGAGGCCGCCGCCGCCGAGACGCCCGTGCTGCCCCTGCTCCCCCGGCTGCGCGCCGCCCGGGACGCGGAGCCGCTGTACTACCGCACGGATCACCACTGGACGCGCGCCGGGGCCCAGGCCGGCTATGTCACGGCCTGCCAGGCGCTGGGCCTCCAGCCGCTGCCGGAGGAGGCCGAGGAAGCGTATCCCGACTTCTGCGGCAGCTATTATGCCCGCCACCCGCTGCCCTGGCTGGCCCCGGACACTCTGTCCTTCGCCTTCCCGGACAATGTGCGCCTGCGCGTCGGCGGCGAGGAGCAGCCGGGTCTTGCCGATCCCGACGCCCTCGGCGGGCGGGACAAGTACGCCGCCCTGCTGTGGGGCAACCACGCCGTCATCGAGCTCACCTGCGACGCTGCCCCGGAGGGCACGCTGCTGGTTCTCAAGGATTCCTACGCCAACGCCCTGCTGCCCCTGCTGGCCCGGCACTACCGCCATGTGATCGCGGTGGACGCGCGGAACTTCGCGGGGAACATTGTGAATTTCGTGAATGAGCGGGAAGGAGACACCATCCTATGCGTATACGGTCTGTATACCCTGGCCACCGGCTACAGCATCTACCGGCTGGAAGGGCTCTGACGCTGCTGCTGGCGCTGCTGTGCTGCCTCACCCGGGCCGCGGCGGACACCACGGCCCTGTACAATCCCGACGTGCCCACGCCCGTGCCCGCGGAGCACGAGCCCTCCGGCGACGACTACTTCACCGACGCCGTGTTCATCGGCGACTCCATGATGGAGCACGTGGAGGTGCTGGAGCTGATCCCCACGGCCAACTACGTCTGGCAGATCGGCATGAGCCCGCACTCGGTGGGCCACAGGAACTTCCGCGTCCGGGGCAGCAGCCAGAAGGTGTCCGGCTTTGACTACGCGGCCTCCTTCCAGCCGAAAAAGCTCTACGTCTGGCTGGGGGCCAACGGGCTGGACACCTCCACCTCCGACCGGGTGCTGCTCAACTACGAGAATCTGGCCGACCAGCTGATCGAGCGCTTCCCCGACGCCCTGATCTACGTGATCAGCCCGCCGCCCACCACCTACAACCGCATGACGCAGAAGGACAAGGTGCCGGTGAAGCGGTACGCGAACTTCGAGGAGAAGCTCCGGGAGCTGGCGGCGCGGCGGCATTTCTACTACATCGACATGTACCACCTGGTGGCCAATGCGAACGGCTACCTGCCCACGGAATACTCCCTGGGCGACGGCTACCATCTCAACGACAAGGCCCTCACGCTGATGACCGACTACATCCGGACGCACACGGTGCCCTACCCAGCGTCCGCGGAAAGCGAGACGAACGCCCCATGACAACCGCTCTGAAAAAACCGCTGGCCGTGCTGGCCCTGCTCCTCTGCCTGGCGCTGACCGCCTGCGGGGCCCCGGAGCAGCCCGCCCTCTCCTGCGCCGAAGCCGCCGACCGGGTGCAGGCCGCCTGCGCCTTCACCGAGCTGAACGACGTGTCGGCCAGCTACCTGGAGAAGCAGCTGCTGATCGACAGCGTCGACCTGGAGGACTGGGTGATGCGCCGGGATCTGACCGGCGTGAGCCCCGAGATGATCCTCATTGTGAAGGTGAAGCCCGGCGCGGACCAGGCCGCCATCCTGCAGGCCGTGCGGGACTACCGCGAGGAGCGCATCCTGCAGTACCGGGATTACCAGCCGGAGCAGGTCTACAAGCTGGAAAACAGCAAGGTGATGCGCAGCGGCGCCATGATCGCCCTGATCGTGACCGCCGACGCGGGCTCGGCCGCCACCGCCCTGGGCAGCGGCTGGACCGCCCCGTAAGAGCATTTTTCCACGGCGCCGCGGGCCGGACCGATACGGTTCTGTCCGCGGCGCTGTTTGATTGCTGCTTTTCCGCGGACTTTTTTTGATGCGCGCGGCACAAGGGCGGGAAAAAGCTATTGACAAGGCCGCCCGTCTGTGGTTTAATAAAGCCCGCCGAAAAGTTTAGGAATTCTAAACTCCGGCACTGCACCGCGGGTTTAGAATTCCTAAACCCGGAAAGGAGGCGCCACATGGATATCGGAAAGTCCCTCCGCCAGCTCAGACAGCAGCGGGGGCTGACCCAGGAAGAGCTGGCAGACCGCTGCGAGCTGAGCAAGGGCTTCATCTCGCAGGTGGAACGGAACCTCGCCTCGCCCTCCATCGCCACGCTGACGGACATGCTGGAATGCCTGGGCGTGACGCTGAGCGCGTTTTTCACGGAGCGCACCGAGGAAAAGACCGTATTCACCCCGCAGGACATGTTCGTCAAGGAAGACGCGGAGCAGCTCCACGGCAGCGTCACCTGGCTGGTGCCGGACGCGCAGAAGAATCAGATGGAGCCGATCCTGATCGAGCTGGGGGAGGGCGGCGAGAGCTGGCCCCTGCCGCCGGGCGAGGGAGAGGAATTCGGCTATGTGCTGCAGGGCACGGTGCTGCTGATCACCGGGCAGAAAAGGCTCCGCGTGCGGGCCGGCTGCTCCTTCTGCCTGCATCCGCGGGAGGAGCACTCCCTGCGCAACGCGGGCCGGATCCGCGCGCGCGTGCTGTGGGTCTCCACGCCGCCCAGCTTCTGACCGGCCAGTCAAGATATGGAGGGAAACACCATGGTGGAAAATGAGCACCTGATCGACCTGAACCACATCACCAAGGAATACGACGGCGTGACCGTGCTGGACGACATCAGCCTCTACATCCGCAGGAAGGAATTCGTCACCCTGCTGGGCCCCTCCGGCTGCGGCAAGACGACCACGCTGCGCATCATCGCGGGCTTTGAGACGCCCACCTCCGGCGAGGTGCTCTTCGAGGGGCGGGACATTGTCTCCCTGCCGCCCTACAAGCGCCGGGTGAACACGGTCTTCCAGAAATACGCGCTGTTCCCCCACCTGAACGTGCACGACAACATCGCCTTCGGGCTGAAGCTGAAAAAGCTCCCCCGGGCGGAAATCGACCGCCGTGTGGACGCCATGCTCGATCTGGTCAACCTGAGCGGCTACGGCAAGCGCCGCGTGGACGCCCTCTCCGGCGGCCAGCAGCAGCGCGTGGCCATCGCCCGCAGCCTGGTCAACGAGCCGGAGGTGCTGCTGCTGGACGAGCCGCTGGGCGCGCTGGACCTGAAGCTGCGCAAGGGCATGCAGCTGGAGCTCAAGAGCATGCAGCAGCGGCTGGGGATCACCTTCCTCTACGTCACCCACGACCAGGAGGAAGCCCTGACCATGAGCGACACCATCGTCGTCATGCGGGACGGCCACATCCTGCAGATCGGCGACCCCAAGCACATCTACGACGAGCCGGCCAACGCCTTCGTGGCGGACTTCATCGGCGAGAGCAACATCCTGCGCGGCACCATGGTGCGGGATGAGCTGGTGCACTTCGCGGGCCAGGACTTCCCCTGCGTGGACTTCGGCTTCGGCGAGGACGCGCCGGTGGACGTGGTCATCCGCCCGGAGGACATCATGCTGGTGGGCGAGGACGTCGGCCAGCTGACCGGCACCATCCGCAGCGTGCTGTTCAAGGGCGTGCACTACGAGATGATCATCGACTGCGGCGCCGCCACCTTCAAGGTGCATTCCACCACCATGCAGCCCCAGGGCAGCCGGGTGGGCCTGTCCATCGTGCCGTTCAACATCCACATCATGCGCCCGATGGAGCGCCCCGGCAGGGAGGGATGACGGATGCGGCAATACATGACCCTGCCCTGGTGGTCCTGGCTGCTGATGGGGCTCGGGCTGGCGCTGTTCATCGCGCTGGTGGCCCTCTCCATCCGCCGCAACCGCGGCATCAAGCGCAGCCTGTTCGCCACGCCCTACGTGCTGTGGATCATCATCTTCACCGTGCTGCCCTGCCTGCTGATCGCCTACTATTCGCTGACCGACGCGAGCGGGAACTTAACGCTGGACAACTTCCGCACCTTCTGGGATTCCAACCACATCATGCGCGAGCAGCTGAGAGGCGTGGCGGGAGATGAGATCGCCGCCACCGTCGTGCGCGGCAGCGTGAACGTGGACACCCTGGTGTACTCGCTGTGGATGGCCTTCCTGTGCACGGCGATCTGCCTGCTGCTGGGCTATCCGGCCGCGCTGTTCATGGCCGACCGGAACATGAAGCTGGGCGCGACGCTGGTGGTGCTCTTCATCATCCCGATGTGGATGAACTTCCTGCTGCGCACCATCGCGTGGATGAGCCTGCTGGAGGACAGCGGCCTCATCAACAGCCTGCTCCGTTCCCTCGGCCTGGGGCCGGTCCAGCTGATGTACAACCAGCAGGCCGTGCTGCTGGGCATGGTGTACAACTTCCTGCCCTTCATGGTCTTCCCGATCTACACCTCGCTGAACAAGCTGGATCCCAAGCTGGGCGAGGCCGCCGCCGACCTGGGCTGCAATCCCTGGCGCACGCTGTACAAGGTGACCATGCCGCTGTCGGTGCCTGGCGTCATCTCCGGCATCACGATGGTGTTCATGCCCTCGGTGACGACCTTCTTCATCCCGCGGGTGCTGGGCGGCGGCAACACGCAGATGTTCGGCGACCTGATCGAGTCCACCTTCCTGTTCTCCGGCGACTGGAATCTGGGCAGCGCCCTCTCGCTGATCATGATGGTGCTGATCCTGATCTCCCTGTCCATTCTGCGCAAGGCTGATCCCAACGGGGAAGGAGGCGGCATCGCATGAGCAAGGTAAGCCAGTTCTTCAAGCGCTTCTACCTGGGGCTGGTGCTGTTCTTCCTTTACATCCCGATCGTGGTGCTGATCATCCAGTCCTTCAACGCGGGCAAGAGCCGCGCGAAGTGGGAAGGCTTCTCCTTCACCTGGTATGAGCAGCTCTTCCACAACACGAGCATCATGAACGCCCTGTGGGTCACGGTCTCCGTGGCCGTGCTGGCGACCATCGTCTCCACCATCATCGGCACGCTGGCGGCCATCGGCATCCACGCGATGAAGAAGCGCCCGCAGGCCGTCATGATGACGCTGACCAACCTGCCCAACACGATGCCCGACATCGTGACCGGCGTCTCCCTGATGCTGCTGTTCATCTTCGCGAACATTCCGCGCAGCTACACCACCATGCTGCTGGCGCACATCTCCTTCGACATCCCCTACGTGATTCTCTCGGTGCTGCCGAAGCTCAAGCAGATGAACCGCCACACCTACGAGGCCGCGCTGGACCTGGGCGCGACGCCCCACTACGCGCTCCTTCATGTGCTGATCCCCGAGTGCCGCCAGGGCATCGTGACCGGCGCCCTGCTGGCCTTCACCCTCTCCCTGGACGACTTCACCATCTCCTACTTCACCACCAGCCCCAACGTGCAGAACCTCTCCACCCTGATCTACTCCGCGACCAAGCTGGGCATCAGCCCCACCTACTATGCCCTGTCGTCGCTGATGTTCGTGGTGCTGCTGGTGCTGCTGCTGGTCGTCAACAAGCGCACCAAGGAAGCCTGATTCCCGTCAGACAAGAAAAGGAGGACGTCCCCATGAAAAAGCTCATCGCCCTGCTCCTCGCCCTGATGCTCCCCTGTGCCGCCCTGGCCGACGGCGTCGTCAACGTGTTCAACTGGGAAGAATACATTGACGAAAGCGTGCTGGAGGAATTCACCGCCCGCACCGGCGTCAAGGTCAACTACATGTGCTTCACCACGAACGAGGACATGATGCTGTCCGTGGAGACCGGCGTGGCGAACAACTTCGGCTACTACGACGTGGTCTTCCCCTCCGAATACATGGTGCAGCGGATGACCAACAAGGGCATGCTGCAGGAGATCGACTTCAGCAAGATCACCAACATCGGCCAGATTCAGACCAATCTGATGAACGCCAGCTACGACCCCACCGGCACCCATTCCATTCCCTACATGTGGGGCACCCTGGGCATCCTGTACAACACCGAGCTGGTGGACGAGGAGGACGTGAAGACCTGGGGCGTGCTCTGGAATGAGAAGTACAAGGGCCAGATCCTGATGATGGAATCCCAGCGCGACGCCATCGGCATCGCCCTCAAGTACCTGGGCTACTCCATGAACTCCAATGACTACACCCAGCTGCGCGAGGCCACCGACCTGCTGATCAAGCTGAAGACCTCCGGCCAGGTGAAGGCCTGGGGCCTGGACGAGTTCAAGGACAAGATGGTCGCCGGCGAGGCCGCCATGGCCGTCGTCTACAGCGGCGACGCCCAGTACGCCATCGACCTGAACGACAAGCTGGCCTACGCCATCCCGATGGAGGGCACCAACATCTGGACGGACGCCATCGTGATCCCCGCCGACGCCCGCAATGTGGAGAACGCCCACCTCTTCATCGACTTCCTCTGCGACCCGGAGATCGCCGCGCGCAACTGCGAGGAAATCTGGTACTGCAGCCCCAACACCGGCGCCATCGAGATCATGGGCGAGGAGTACACCTCCAGCCCCGTGATGAATCCCACCGAGGAGGAAGTGGCCCGCTGCGAGTACTTCAACGACCTGGATCCGGCCTGGCTGACCATCTATAATCAGCTCTGGCAGGATGTGCGCAACGCAAAGTAATTGGCCTCAAGGCCGGAGGGACGCCCCTCCGGCCTTTTGCGTTGGGTAAATGCGGTTTCTTTGGGGAAAGTATGGGGGCGTCATTCGGATGATGTGGCCGCGTGCAGAGCTCTTTGGATTGTTTGATTTCATGTTGCGTGATTCGGCAGAGTCCTACTTTTCGTGACCGAAAAGTAGGCAAAAGGT
>CAMNHF010000042.1 GCA_946538975.1 uncultured Clostridia bacterium
GCATCATGACCACCGTGCACGCCTACACCGGCGACCAGATGATCCTGGACGGCCCGCACCGCAAGGGTGACCTCCGCCGTGCCCGTGCCGGCGCTGCCAACATCGTGCCCAACTCCACCGGCGCCGCCAAGGCGATCGGCCTGGTCATCCCCGAGCTGAACGGCAAGCTGATCGGCTCCGCGCAGCGCGTGCCCGTGCCCACCGGCTCCACCACCATCCTCGTGGCGGTCGTCAAGGGTGAGAACGTGACCGTGGACACCATCAACGCCGCGATGAAGGCCCAGGAGAGCGAGTCCTTCGGCTACACCGAGGAGCCGCTGGTGTCCTCCGACGTGATCGGCATGACCTATGGCTCCCTGTTCGACGCGACCCAGACCATGGTCACCTCCCTGGGTGACGGCACCTACCTGGTGCAGGTTGTGGCCTGGTACGACAACGAGAACAGCTACACCAGCCAGATGGTCCGCACCATCAAGTACTTCGCCGAGCTGAAGTAATTCCCGAAAAACCGCGCCGCTCCCGCAATGGGGGCGGCGTTTTTGCATGGTGCATTCATGGAGCGGTGCGGATGCGAAAAGGCAGTCTCAACAGGCTTTGCGCGGCCGCGGCGCATCGACCGGGATGGATGGCGCTGCCCCTCGCAGAAAACCTCCAGAGATTTCGCTGAGATGTTGCATTTTGCTTTTTTCGTGCATTGTTATCAGTGAAAGGGATTCTCCCGGCCGGGACGGAGCGGGTTTTCCTTGACGGATAGGCGCCGTTTTGCTATACTCTGCGCAGGAAAAGGACAGGAACGTCGACAGGAAAAATTGCACCGATCAGCCGGAAGCATGACGAAAAGGAGGTTATGGCATGAAACGCGCTGCAGCATTGCTGATCGCCCTTTGCCTGATCTGGGGGGCGGCCTTTGCGGAAGAAGAATTCGCGGCTGTGGAGGAGGAATTCGCGGCCGTGGAGGAAGTCTTCGCGGTGGAGAGCGAGGAAGAACCCGTCGAAGCGCTGCCGGAGGAAACAGTCGCCGTGGAGGAGCTGATTCCCGAGGAAGCGGAGGAGGAGCTGGAGGAAGTCCTCATCGAGGAAATCCCCGAACCGCTGGCAGGGCCCAGGGCCAGCTATGGCTTGTCCCGCGAAGGCATAAAAGTCGTTCTGGAATCAGGCGGCTATTCCCAGTACAAGGTCTACCGGAAGGTCAATGACGGGCCGTTTGAGCTGTATGAAGGCTTTGACAGCGATTCGATTGCGGAGCGCGACGGCGATCCCAAGACGGCTGCATGGTGGCGTGACGCGGATTTGTGCCTCACCTATGACTACACCTACAGGATTGCTGCGCCTTCCTCCATTTCGCCGGACGACTATCTCGCGGAGACCTTCATAGAGCGTTACTACAATTTTCACCTGATGAAGCTGCGCGCACAGGCCTTGTCGTCCAACTCAATTCAAGTCACCTGGAATCCGCATGGGGACGCCGATTCCTATCGGGTGTTCCGCACAGAGACAGAACCAGTGGGTACCCTGACGACTCAGATGCAGTATGTGGGCTCTTCCACGGAAACGAGCTACACGGACAAGGGTCTGAAGCCCAACACCACCTACTATTACCGCGTGCTTCCCTATCAGGGAAACAGGATGCTCCGGCAGGACTCGCTGACCGCCTCCGCGACCACGGACAGGCGTCAGATCACTGGCCTCAGGGCAACGCCCGACACGGTCACCGAGCGCGTAAATCTGCAGTGGAACGCGTTCTCCGGGGAAAGCGTCTATGAGATCTACCGCTCCGACCGCTCCGACGTGCTGGACGAAATGGAGAAGATCGGCACGGCCTCGTCCTGCAGCTTCACGGACAGCACGGCGGCCGGCGGCACCGCCTACTATTACCGGGTGCTGGGCCAGAAGACCGACTCCCTCAGCAGCGCGGTGCAGGCGACGGCGACCCGGCTGCAGATCGCGGATCTGGCCGCCGCCGTGCACCCTGGCAGCACCCGCGTCACGCTGACCTGGAAAGCGTTCCGCGGCGCAAAGACCTATGATGTCTACCGGGCGGAAACCGTGGGCGGCGAGATGACAAAGATTGCCACGGTCAGCAGCCCGGTGTACAACGACTACCGGACGAAGGTCGGCACCGTGTATGAGTACTGCGTGGAGGCCACCGGCGTCACCCGGGGCAGCGCGCACTGCGTCGTCCAGGCGGGATCGATGCACGTCAGCGCCGTGCCTGCGTACACCAACGCGGCCCGGATCACCTGGACGGCAGCCTACGGCGTTACGGGCTACCAGCTCTTCCGCGCGGACAAGGAAGACGGCGAGTTCAAGTGGGTGAAGAACAATCCGACCACTACCGTCGTGAACTACGTGCTCACGCCGGGCGCCGACTACTGGTACAAGGTGCGCGCCTACACTGAGAATGCCGATGGCACGCGAACCTATGGCGCCTTCTCGGAGGCGGTGAAGGTTCACAATCTGGGCGCGATTGAAGAGCTGACCGTCCAGCCCAGGGATACGAACTGCACCTTCCTGCAGTGGAAGAAGGTGGAGGGCTGCAGCGGCTATCAGGTTTTCCGCGCCGTGGCCGGCACCGGGGAGTTCGTCTGGGTCAAGAATGCCACGACGAATCAGGTCGCGAACTATTCGCTGACGCCGGGGACGGTCTACTATTACAAGCTGCGGGCCTACACCGATCTGCCGGACGGCAGCCGGAGCTACGGCCAGTATTCGCAGGCCGTCATGGTGAGGATCCTGAACGCCGCGGTGGTGCTCAGCACCAGCAACCGGGACGGCGTGATCACAGTCAACTGGAAGGAACAGCCGAATGTGACCGGCTACCAGGTGTTCCATACCGCCGACGGACCGGACGGCACATACAAGTGGGTGGCCAACAGCACGTCCACCACGTGGCAGCATACCAATCCCGCGCTGGGTCAGGAGAACTATTACCGGGTCCGCTCCTATCAGGAGCAGCCGGACGGCAGCCGCGCCTACGGCCAGTTCTCCAAAGCCGTGCACCGTGTGGCCAAAAAGGACTTTACGTTCGAGACCACGGGTAGCACCGCGGCGCTGGTCAGCTATTCGGGCACCGGCAGCGACATCGTGATTCCCGCCGCGTATGAAGGCCGGAAGGTGACCGCCATCGGGGCAAAGGCCTTTGCCTTCAATTCGTCGGTCAGGAACGTCACCATCCCGGACACGGTGACCGAGATCGGGGACAGCGCGTTCTCCGGCTGTGCGGGCCTTGCCTCGGTGCAGATTCCCGCCAGTGTACAGAAAATCGGGAACTGTGCCTTCTCCAGCTGCCCCGCACTGACCTCGCTGCAGATTCCCGGCAGCGTGCGGCAGATCGGCAGCCGGGCCTTCCAGGAGTGCTGGGGCCTGAAGACCATCACCATCGGCAGCGGCGTGCAGAGCATTGGGCCGTACGCGTTCAACTGCTGCTACAAGCTGTCCGCCATCTCGCTGCCGGCCAGCGTGACGGAGATCGGCGAGGGCGCGTTCTATCAGTGCATAGAGCTCACGTCCTTCACCTTCCCCAGCGGTGTCACGCACATCAGCAGCAGCCTCTTCTTCGACTGCAACCAGCTGAAACAGGTGGTTCTGCCGCGCGGCGCTGTCGACATCGGCACCAATGTCTTCTACAACTGCTATAAGCTCCAGCGCATCACGCTCCCGGACGGCCTGCAGAAGATCGGGGGAAGCGCGTTCGCGGCCAGCGGTCTCACAAGCCTCACGATCCCGGACAGCGTCACCAGCATCGGCGCGGGTCTCTTCACCGGCTGCGAACACCTCAGCAGCGTCACCCTTCCCAAGGGCCTCCGCGCTGTCAGCGAGCGCCTCTTCACCGGCTGCACGGCGCTGAAGAGCGTCAAGCTCCCCGACACCGTGACCAGCATCGGCGACTGGGCCTTCAGCCGGTCTGCCATTGCGAGCATCAGCCTGCCGTCCGGGTTGCGGCAGATTGGCGAAAACGCCTTCTCCAGCTGCGCGGCGCTGACCTCCATCACGATTCCCGGCGGCGTCACGGAGATCAAGGCGTACACCTTCGCCGACTGCTCAGCGCTGGCGCGGGCTGCGCTGCCCGACGGCGTGACGGTGATCGGGGTCCGGGCCTTTGCGGGCTGCACCAGCCTGACGGGCATCACGCTGCCGAAGAATCTGACCGCCATCGAGGGCTACGCGTTCAGCAGGAGCGGCCTCACGGCGGTCACGATTCCGGGCAAGACGGTCAGCCTGGGGGAGGAAGCCTTCGGCTCGTGCGCCAATCTGACCAGCGTGACCATTCCGGCCAGCGTCACCAGCATTGACAATCTGGCCTTCTTCGACAGCGGCAGGGTCTGCATCTATGCCCCCGCGAACAGTTACGCGCTCCAGTGGGCAAGATCCCACGGCATCAAGTGGGCTGTGCGGTAAGCTCCCATGGCAGTCTGCCGGCAGAAAGGAGACGGCGCGGTGATGATGGCCATCCGGAAGAATCCCCGCCTTTTCACGCAGCTGGCGCTCATCCTGTTGCTGGCCCTGCCGGCGGCGCTGACGGCGGTGTGCGGGGCGCGCGGGCTGCGCTTTGAGGCGGAGCCGGCGTATGCGGTGGTTTGCGGCATCGCGCTGATCGCGGGCCTTGCGTTTCTGCTGGCCTGCGCCGTCCGGCGGGAGCCGCTGAACGACCTGTGCACCCTGCTGATTGCACTGCTGATGTTTCCGGCGTTTTTCTGGCCACGGGATACGGCCGCGCTGCATTGGCTGTGGATGGGCGCGGCCCTGATGCTGATCGGCCTCGCGGTGACCGTGATCTGCCGGGAGCGGCATTATCCGGCCCGCGTGGTCCTCTCCGCCCTGACCATCGCGGCGGCGCTGGCTGTGCTGGCCCTCTCCGCGCTGAACGTTTTCACGTTTGCCTTCCGGAGGCACAGGGCGGTCTGGACGTCCCCGGATGGCCGGTATACCGCCGAGATCAGCACGACCTGGACGGACGAAGGCTGGCGAACGGATACGCAGCTGGCCATTCGGCCCACGGAAAACGCATATGTTCCCATGCTCATCGGGAAGGCGTGGAATCCTCCGCTGGCCGAACACAGTGACAACTGGATCGATCCCGAAAAGGTCCGGGCCGGCTGGACGGATGAGACGCACTTCTGCCTGGAGGACCAGGTGTTTGAGGTTCCCGGCGGCTGACGATCCGCAGAATCAGGGCATCAAAAAGAGCAGGCGCTTCACCTGCTCTTTTTCTTGGGGTCAATTGTATTCCACGGTCTCCTGGTAGGCCTTGTAGGTGGAGGTGCACAGCAGGGTGCGCTGGAACTCCACGCCGTTGCGCATCCAGACCTGGTAGGTGTCCACGACGTAGCCGCGGCGGGATTGCACGGTGGTCTTGCGGGTGCCGGCGGGCAGATCGGGGTTCAGCACCTCCTTGATGCCCGCGGGCGGCTCGAGGGTGCGGGTCACCTGGCTGGTGAGGTCGATGGTGACGCCGTCGCCGAGGGTCTTGCCGTAGAGCTCCACGGTCACCTTGCGGTCGCTGTACCAGGCGACGATATAGACCGGCGCGTCGGTGTTGTTCTTCCAGCGGAAGTCCAGCGACGGCCAGTTCACCGTGGCGTCCATGCCCTTCTCCACATAGCTGGAGGGCCAGGCGTGGGGGCTGCGGGCGACGATCTCCAGGTTGGCCCGCGCGACGGCGCCGAAGAGGGTGGAGCTGGTCTGGCAGACGCCGCCGCCGACCTCCGGCACGCTCTGGCCGCCGGAGATGGCGGTGGCCTCCTTGTAGCCCTTGGAGGCGGTGCGCTCGCCGGTGCTCTGATTGAAGGAGAAGGTCTCGCCCGGCTGCACGACGGCGCCGTTGATCGCCTGGGCGGAGAGGTTGATGTTGGTGTTGCGGTTCTTGTTGCTGGTGGTGGAGGTGGTGCAGCTTGCCATGCGGCCCAGGCTGGCCGAAAGGGCGCGCTGGGTGACGGCGGCATGGATGGGCGTGGTGTGCACACGCACCTCGGAAACGGCCTCGCCGCGGTCCAGGCAGGCCTTCACCTCGCGGAAGAGCTGATCCGCGTCGACGGAGGCGCCGTCCTGATCGGCGGAGACGGAGAAGGTCTTCGTGCTCATGTTGAAGCCGGTCACTTCCGCGTTCACCGGCGCGACGGCGCACTTGTCGGCAATCTGGTCGGTCAGGCTGCGGACGACGCCGATGTCATAGGTCAGGGTGGTGACCAGCGAAACGGGACTGCGCTTGAGTTCGCTTGCCGCGGCCTGCCGGGCCGGCAGGGTGGAGGCGGGCGCAGCGTGGTCATAGCGGACGGTGCGGCCGGCCGCCCAGGCCTTCATCAGCTGCGCTTCCGTGTCGCGCTGCAGCGGCACCAGGTCGGAATCGATCCGCCAGCGGCGCTTGTCCACCTGTACCTCGACGGAGAAGGTGCCGCCGCCTGTGGCCTCGGTCTGCATCACCGCCGCCCGGGCCTCCTCCATGCTGAGCCCGCCCAGGGCAATGCCGTCCACGCTGACGCCCTCATAGAAGGTGTCCCGCTGCACGTCCCGGATCATCGCGCTGTACGCGGCCTCGGCGGCCTCGTCGCGGCGGAGCAGGCGGCCGTCCACAAAGGCCATCTGCGGCAGCTCCTCCGGCCAGCGGCCCGTGATCTGCGGGACCACTGCCAGCGCGCTCGCGGCGATCACGGCCAGGGACAGCAGACACAAAAGCGCCCAGCCAAAGGTATGGCGGCGCTTCGGCCTGCGGCGGGGCTTCCGGCTGTCCTCCGGGGGCAGCGGGGCATTGCCGTAGACCCGGCGGCGGCGCTCCTCCATCTCCGCCTCCCGCTCCAGCAGCGCTTCGCTCTTGCCCAGGGGCTGGCGGAGACGCCGGCGGCCGGCGGGCGCGGGATAGGCCGGTGCCGGTTCCCCGCTTCGCCTTCTGCGGCGCTGTGTCATGGGTCTGCCTCCTTCCGCTGCCTCACGCTTCGCCGCGGTGGGCCATTTTATAGGAAAGCACCTGCAGGGTGTCGCTCAGGTGCACATTGACCACCACCACCTCATCCGGGGGGTAGACGAGATCGACCGGGGCAAAATTCCACACCGCCGTGATGCCGGCGGCGACCAGCCGGTCCAGCGTGGCCTGCGCGGCATCCCGCGGCACGCACAGCACCGCGATGTCCACCGTCTCCCGGCGGAGGAAGTCCTCCAGCGCGTCCACGCTGTACACGGGCACGCCGGCCAGCTCGGTGCCGATCTTCTCCGGGGCGCTGTCGAACACGGCCAGCGTCCGGAAGCCCTCCATCGGGAAGGTGGGGTAGCGCACGATGGCGGAGCCGATGCTGCCCGCGCCCAGGATAATCATCCGGTGCGGCTGATCCAGCCCGAGAATCTCGCCGATGCGCTCCTTCAGCTCGCTGACATTGTAGCCGTAGCCCTGCCGGCCGAAGCCGCCGAAGCAGTTGATGTCCTGCCGGATCTGCGAGGGCGTCTGGTGCATCTGCTCGCCCAGATCGCGGGAAGAGATGGACACAACCCCCGCGGCCTCCAGCTCCCGGAGATGACGATAATACCCGGGCAGCCGACGGATCACCGCCTCCGAAACATAACGTGCCATCCGAATCCTCCTCACCGGCCGGTCCATAGATCAAACGGCGCAGCCGCCCATTTGACTGCATGCGCACGGAAATTTTACCATAAAACAGAAATGATTGCAAACGGTTTTCCCAAAACCGCCATCCGCGCCGCTGCCGATGCGGGGGAGATGCGGCGAGAACGGGGGAAGGGGGATCCCCTTTTTCTAAGAAAAAGTGGTCCCCCTTCCCCCGGACCCCCTTCCGCTCCGGAAAAAGCATTCCGGGGCGGCGCTCCTGATTGAAATCATATCGACCGGGCCGGGTACGCTTGACAAAAGCGGCCAGATTGCCGATAATGAGCGCATGAACAAACGGGGAGGGGACTGCGTTGCGCTGCGTGATCCAGAAAGTGACCGAGGCCTCCGTCACGTCCGACGGGGAGCTGACCGGGAAGATCGGCCCGGGCTTCATGGTGCTGGTGGGCGTCTCCGCCCACGACACCGCCGCCGATGTCGCCTACATGGCGGAGAAGGTGCCGAACCTGCGCATCTTCGAGGATGAGGACGGAAAGCTGAACCGCTCGCTGAAGGATGTGGGCGGGGCGATCCTGGCGGTGAGCCAGTTCACGCTCTACGGCGACGCCCGCAAAGGCCGCCGCCCGGGCTTCATTGAGGCGGCCCGCCCCGAGATGGCCAACGAGCTGTACGAGCAGCTGGTGGCCGCGTGGCGGAGCCAGGGCCTGCAGGTGGAGACCGGCCGCTTCCGCACGGTGATGCAGGTCTCCCTGGTCAACGACGGCCCGACCACCATCCTCATGGATTCGACAAGGCTGTTCTGACGGGGCCGGGGCGCGGGCGCGAAAAAAAGCTTGCGTTTTTCCATGGGGTATGATAGAATACGTCCGTATCTTGCAAGGGGGTATTTTTCCATGACGATTGCGATTTCCATCGTGCTGATTCTTGTGGCCCTGTTTATGATCGTGACCGTGCTGCTGCAGTCCAGCAACGCGCGCGGCCTCGGCGCCATCGCGGGCGAGGTGGCCAGCAAGATGAGCAAGTCCCAGGCGAAGGCCGCGGACGCCAAGCTGGCCCTGGGCACCAAGATCGCCGCCGGCGTGTTCGTGGTGCTGTCGCTGCTGCTGTGGATCATCGGCTGATCCCGGCGCCGCAATCCCCTGTCTGGCGCGGCCATGCGCTCTGCCGCCGGGGTTGATCCCGCGCGGCGCGAAAGCCAGAAGCGCTGCCTTCCGGCTTTTTTTGCGTATCAGATGGCCCGCCGGGAAGAAAGACGCCTTTCCTGCCGTTGTCTCAGAGAGAGAAAATGACGGAGGTTTCCATGCGAAAGTGTCTGCTGCTGCTCCTGCTGCTCGTGCTGCTTGGCGGCGCGGCGGCCGAGGAATCCGCCTGGATGGCTGTACCGCTGCAGGAGGTGGAGCCGGATGACGTGATGACGATCTCCTTCTTCCTGCCGGAGGAACAGACGGTCTCGCTGTACGTGACGGACCGGGCCGGAAACCGCCTGCTGACGGTGGTGGAGGATCTCGAGGCGCTGGCGGGGGAGAACGACTACATCTGGGAGACCGAGATCCCGGAGGGCGATACCCGCTGCGAGCTGCTGCTCATCGGCGGCGATCTCACGCTGTCCGTGCCCATAAGTTTTGCGGCGGCCCTGCCGGAGACGCCGGAGCCGCTGCCCACGCCCGTGCCGCCGCAGGTCACGGTCTCCGGCCAGCCGCGCCACCCGGAGGAAAACCGCAACATGGTCACCTTCGCGCCGACCGCGTCGCCTTCGCCCAGCCCTGTGCCGATGGCCACGCCGGAGCCGCCGGATCAGCGGGACTTCACGCCCGGCTACGGCAGCCCCTACGCGGGGCAGGACACGGCGCGCAGCTACTGGACGCTGCCGATGGACATCAGGGACGAGGCCGCGGTCTGGGAGGTGCTGATGCAGCCGATCACCGTGCTGGACACGGGGAAGGAGAAGGCGGAGAAGACGCAGGTGGTTATTCGCTCCGAGCCTGTGGAGGGCAGCCCCGGCGTGGGCGTGGTGACCTGCATCACCCAGGGCGTGCACGTGCTGGAGACCCAGGGCGACTGGACGAAGATCGAGTGCTACTCCTCCTCCTTCAAGGGGACGAGGGTCCGCGCCTGGAACATGCTGGTGCAGGGCTGGGTACCGACCCGCTACCTGAAGACCACGGTGCCAGACCAGACGCTGGGCTTCGTGGTGGACAAGCTGACGCAGCGGCTGTATATTTTCAAGGAAGGAAAGCTCTACGACACCCTGCTGGTCTCCACCGGCACGGACGCGGGCAACAAGCCGTACAACGAGACCCGCTCCGGCGAGTTCCTGCTGACCAGCGCGGTGGGCGAATTCCGCAGCGACAACATCTACTGCTCGATGGCAATCCGCTTCAACTCGGGCGACCTGCTGCACGAGGTGCCCCATGTGAAGCTGGCGGACGGCGGCAAAACCTACAAGACCACCGAGTACAAGCTGGGCACGCGGGCCAGCCACGGCTGCATCCGCGTGCAGCGCAAGACCACGCCCAAAGGCACCAACATGACCTGGATCTGGAACAACCGGAAGCGGAACATGAAGCTGCTGATCTGGGAGGACTGGCAGGGGCGGCAGATCCCCTTCCCCGACGGGGACACCGTGCTGTACTGGAACCCGGAGGGCGGGAACATGTACCACACGGCGGAGACCTGCAACGCGGCGAAGGGCATCGTGTTCGAGCCCTTCCTGTACAGCCAGCTGGAGGACGGCGCGTTTGCCCGGCTGGAGCGCTGCGAATACTGCACGCCGCCGCTGCGCCTCGCGGAGATCCAGACGATCAACGCAAAGTATCTCTTCGGCGGGGATCACGATCCCATCATGACGGAGGCGCGGCAGAAGCTGCAGAAGTGACCGCGCGGAAAGGGCGGTGAGCGGATGAATCTGGTGGACTATATCATCATCGGCATTGTGGCCATCTCCGTACTGTTCGGGCTGTACCGGGGCTTCCTGGCGTCGCTGCTGAACATGGGCGGCCTGCTGGTGTCCTTCCCGGCCGCCTTCTGGCTGTATCCCAAGCTGGCCGAGTGGATTCAGCAGGATCCGCAGCTGCAGCGCACCCTGCTGACCTACACGGACGCCTCCAGCCGCCTGGGCGACCTGAACACCGCCACCCTGAACGTGGCGAACCTGACGGAGCAGGCCATCAATGACATCGTGACACGCGTGAACCTGCCCGGCCCCTTCAGCGACCTGCTGCGCAGCAACCTGTCCGGGCAGATCTACACGGGCATCTCCACGGTGTCGGAATACATCAGCGAGACCATTGTCAGCGCCTGCATCAACATCCTGTGCTTCCTGGTCTGCCTGGCGGCGGTCTACATCGCCATCAGCCTGGTGGGCGGCATCCTGCGCGCGGTGTTCCGGCTGCCGGTGCTCAAGCAGATGGACTCGCTGGCCGGCGGCCTCTTCGGGCTGCTGCGCGGGGTCATCATCGTCTTCGCCCTGTGCACCCTGGTGCCGATGGTGCAGACGATGGTGTCCATCGAAGCGATCGACACCCTCTTGGCGGAGAGCCGGCTGGCCGCCTTCTTCAGCGGCGGCGGCCTGGTGACGGCCATCATGAACGGGCACCTGTGACGGAGCATTGCGCCGGAATCAGTTTTTTCGGAGGAAATCATGCTTGAACTGCGGAATCTCTCCTACGAGGTGGCGGAGGAAAGCCAGGAGAAGGAGATCATCAGCCACGTCGACCTGCGGGTGGACGATGGCAGGTTTGTGGTCATCACCGGGCCGAACGGCGGCGGCAAGTCCACGCTGGCCCGGCTGATCGCCGGCATCGCCGCGCCGTCGGGCGGCAGCATCCTGCTGGACGGGGAGGACATCACGGCCCTCTCCATCACCGAGCGGGCGAAGAGGGGCATCGGCTATGCCTTCCAGCAGCCGGTGCGCTTCAAGGGCATCGAGGTCTACGACCTCATCCGGATCGCCACCGGCAACCGGCGGCTGACGATCGAGGACGCCTGCGCCTACCTGTCCGAGGTGGGCCTGTGCGCGCGGGAGTACATCCACCGCGAGGTGAACGCCAGCCTCTCCGGCGGCGAGCTCAAGCGCATTGAGATCGCCACCGTGCTCAGCCGCGGCTCCCGGCTGGCCGTCTTTGACGAGCCGGAGGCCGGCATCGACCTGTGGAGCTTCCAGAACCTGATCCGCGTGTTCGAGCACCTGCGGGAGCGCAACAGCGGCGGCTCCATCATCGTGATCTCGCATCAGGAGCGCATCCTGAGCATTGCGGACGAAATCATTGTGCTGGCGGACGGACACATTCAGCGGCAGGGCCCGCGGAATGAGATTCTGCCGACACTGCTGGGCACGGCGGCAGCGACTCCCGACTGCCGCGCTGCGAGGGAGGCGATGGGCGAATGATCGACGAGATTCAGCTGCGGCTGCTGCGGGAGATTGCCGATCTGCACGGCATCCCGGAGGGCGCCTACAACATCCGCGCCAACGGCGAGATGGCCGGGCGCGCCACCACCGCAAACATTGACATCGTCACCAAGACGGACAAGAGCGGCATTGACATCCGCATTCAGCCCGGCACGAAGGGCGAGAGCGTGCACATCCCGGTGGTGCTCAGCAAGACCGGGCTGCAGGAGACGGTCTACAATGATTTCTACATCGGCGCGGACAGCGACGTGATGATTGTGGCCGGCTGCGGCATTGACAACTGCGGCGGCCAGGACTCCCGCCACGACGGCGTGCACCGCTTCTTTGTCGGGCCCCGGGCGCGGGTGAAGTATGTGGAGAAGCACTACGGCCAGGGCACCGGCACCGGCAAGCGCATCCTGAACCCGGTCACCGAGGTGCACATGGAGGAGGGCAGCTCCATGGAGATGGAGATGGTGCAGATCCGCGGCGTGGATTCCACCGTGCGCACCACCACCGCCGAGCTGGCCGCCGACGCCCACCTGGTCGTGCGCGAGCGGCTGCTGACCCACGGCGAGCAGCGGGCGGAGAGCGTCTACGTCACCCTGCTCAATGGGGCGGGCGCCAGCGCGGACGTGGTCAGCCGCTCCGTGGCGAGGGATCACTCGTATCAGAAGTTCGATTCCCGCATCACCGGCAACGCGCCCTGCACCGGCCACACCGAGTGCGACGGCATCATCATGGACAGCGCCCGCATTCTCGCCGTCCCCCAGCTGGAGGCCAACGACCTGGACGCCTCGCTGATCCACGAGGCTGCCATCGGCCGCATCGCCGGCGAGCAGATCATCAAGCTGGAAACCCTCGGCCTCACAGAGGAGGAGGCGGAGGAGCAGATCATCAACGGCTTCCTGAAATAAGGACGGGCAGAGGGGCGCTGCGCCTCTCTGCCGTTTTGCGTCCGGAATGTTTCTTCGGCGGATGGGAACAAAACAGGCGGCGCGTTCGTCTGTATGGGTGCGGGGCCTTCCCCGCGCGAAGGAGGTAAGAATGATGAAGAAACTGTTTGCCCTGCTGCTGGCCCTGTGCCTCACGCTGAGCGCCGCGGCCGCGATGGCCGAGAACACCGTCATCACCGTGACCGGCACCGCCATCGTCACCCTGCCCGCCGATCAGGCGACGCTGAGCCTCGGCATCCGCACCACCGAGGCGGACGCCGGCGACGCCACCGCGAAGAACGCGGCCCTCTCCGCCACCCTGACCGAGGTGCTGAAGAACACCTTTGGCCTGGCCGACAGCGACATCGTGACCGATTATTTCTACATCAACACCGTCTATGATTACAGCACCGAGCCCGCCAAAGCCACCGGCTACCAGGTCAACAACGCCCTGCGCGTCACCGTGCACGACGTGAACCGCGTCGGCGAGGTGCTGGACGTGGCGATGAAAAACGGCGCCACCGAGTGCAACAGCATCACCTTCAGCGCGACCGGCTCCGCCGAGGCCTGCGACCAGGCCCTGACCGCCGCTGTCGCCGAGGGCCGCCGCAAGGCGGAGCTGCTCGCCGGGGCCTGCGGCGGTACGCTGGGCCGGCTGGTTTCGGTCACCGAGAACAGCGGCAGCTACTCCGGCCGGAGCTTCAAGTCCAGCAGCGCGAACGGCGCGGCGATGGAGATGGAGGCCGACACGCACATCGTCTCCGACGGCCTGCAGTTCTCGGCCACCGTGGTGATGGTCTTCGAGCTCCAGTGAGCCCCTCAGCCCCTCCCGCGCGGAGGGGTTTTTGCGTGCGCTGACGGCAGCGACGGCTGCACGCATGCCATGGAATCCGCCCTGCCCCAAAGGAAAGGCCTTTTCGGAAGAATAGGGGTCTGGGGGAAGGAAAGCCCTTTTCGGCCACGAAAAAGGTTTCCTTCCCCCAGGATCCGCCTCGGACACGCCCCGGACATGCGTGATTGTAAAACCGCAAATCTGCCTATTTCCCTCCGGCGGAAAATCATGTATAATGGGGAATGGAAACACCCTCCGGGAGGAAAATACGATGAAACGCCTGATATGTGTCTGGATCGCCCTGGCGGTGCTGCTCTGCGGCGGTTGGCCGGCGGCGCGGGCGGAGGAAGCGGCGCCGAACGTGCGCGTGCTGCTGCGGCGGCTGAACCTGACCGACCGGGTCGATCTGTACTGTGCGGGGGCCTATGTGGCGGAGCTGGGCGGTGCCCGGGTCGGCCTGCGGCGGGGCGCGCACGCGACCGTGCAGGTGCGCGACGGCGCGCTGGTGCTCTATGTGGGAGAGGTCAGCATCGGGGGCGGCGAGGAGATGGTACTCCGCCGCACGGACGACGGCGGCGCCGGCGCGGGCCTCCGCTTCGTGCAGGGCGGCAGCCTCTATCCCGGCGACCTGCGCCTGACGATCTCCGGCGGCCAGCTGCAGCCGGTGCTGACCCTTTCGGTGGAGGATTACCTGCTGGGCGTGCTGCCCTGGGAGATGAGCGAGAGCTTCCCGATGGAGGCGCTCAAGGCGCAGGCGGTCTGCGCGCGCACCTACGCGCTGAGCCGCGTGGATCCGTCCCGGGCCTGGGATGTGGTGGACACCGCGGCGGATCAGGTTTTCCGCGGCGTGGACAGCGGCCAGACGAACACGGCCCGGGCGGTGCGGGACACCGCGGGCATCGTCGGCTGGTACAAGGGCGCGATGGCGACCTGCTATTACAGCGCCAGCAACGGCGGCCAGACCGAGCTGGTGGAGAACGTCTGGAGCGGCCGGGGCGACTGGGGCTACTACGCGATGACGGATGATCCCTACGACCTGGAGAACCCGGAGAGCATTGTGCGGCGGGCGGTGCTGGCGAAGGACGGCAGCCTGCCGGAGGCCTTCACGGAAATTCTGCACAGCTACATGATGCAGCGGCTGCAGATCGGCGGCTGGAGCACCGATCCGAAGGACTGGCGGGTGACCGCTGTCACCGAGGTGACGCCGACCGGCGTGAAGCTGGATCCCCCCAGCCGCTTCTACACCGCCCTGCGGCTCAGCCTCCGCTGGGAGGGCCGGCTGTGGACGGTGCCCGTGGAGAGCCCGCAGCCCGCGGGGCCGGACGGCGACGATGACGAGGAGATTTCCCTGTTGACGCCGGCGCCCACCGAGACGCCCGCGCCCACGCCCCTGCCCACGCCCTGCCTGTCCGGCTGGCAGTCCGGCGGCGAGGTAACGCTGACCCTGTCGGTCTTCCCCGACGTGATCCGCGCGCTGAGCCTGTCCATCGCCGGGGCGGACAATGAGATGCTGACCGTGACGGAGAGCCCCTCCGCCTTCGTGGTGGAGGCGCGGCGCTTCGGCCACGGCGTCGGCATGAGCCAGCGGGGCGCCCAGTGGATGGCGGCGCGCTACGGCAAGACCTTCGACGAGATCCTGGCCTTCTATTATCCGGGCATGACACTGATGATCGGCGGCACGGGCACGGCACAGCTGCCCGCCGCGCCGTCGGCCCTGTTCTCCACGCCCGGCCCGGCGGCCACCGCGACCCCGCGGCCTACGCTGATGCCGGTCACCGCGGAGAACCTGCCGGAGGGCGCGTACATCGCCTCGGTGGAGGGCGTCGCGGATGATTCCAGCCTGAACCTGCGGCAGGAGCCCTACAGCAGCGCCGAGATCCTGATGCGGCTGTACAAGCATCAGCGGCTGGTGGTGCTGGAGACCTGCGAGGATCCGGCCTGGGTGCATGTGAAGACCGATGTGATCGAGGGCTATGTGATGGTGTCCTTCCTGGAGAAGGTGGAGTGACGCCGAAGGAGCGTGTAAAGATGAAGATTGCGCTGCTGGAATCCCTGGGCATTCCGGTGGAAGACCTGCGCCGCCTGGAGGCGCCCTTCACGGCGGAGGGCCACACCTTCGCCCACGATTCGCGCACCGCGGACATCGAAGTGTTGTCACGGGAGGCGGCGGACGCGGAGGTGCTGATGCTGGCGAACATGCCCCTGCCGGCCGCGGTGCTGGACAACTGCCCGCGCCTGCGCTATGTGGACATCGCCTTCACCGGGGTGGATCATGTGGCGGTGGACGCGCTGAAGCGCCGGGGCATTCCGGTGAGCAACGCCTCCGGCTATTCCACGGAGGCGGTGGCCGAGCTGGCCGTGGGGATGGCCATCAGCCTGCTGCGCGATCTGCGCCGGGCGGAGGACAGCTGCCGGGCCGGGGGCACGAAGGCGGGGCTCACGGCAAAGGAGCTCCGCGGGAAGACCGTCGGCATCGTCGGCCTGGGGAAGATCGGCCGCCGCAGCGCGGAGCTGTTCCACGCCTTCGGCTGCCGCGTGCTCTCTGTCAGCAGGGGCCGCCACGCGGACGCGCCGGAATGGGTGACCGAGACGGATCTGAATGAGGTGCTGCGCGCGTCGGACATTGTGGCGCTGCACTGCCCGCTGAATGACGCGACCCGCGGGCTGATCGGCGCGGCGGAGCTGGCGCAGATGAAGCCGTCCGCCTTCCTGCTGAACCTGGCCCGGGGGCCGGTGGTACAGAGCGCGGCGCTGTGCGGGGCGCTGGAGGCCGGGCAGATCGCCGGGGCGGCCCTGGACGTGTTCGACGTGGAGCCGCCGCTGCCGGAGGATCTGCCGCTGCTGCGGGCGCCCCATGTGCTGCCCACGCCGCACCTCGGCTTCGCCACGGAGGAATCCATGGCGCTGCGGGCGGAGATTGTGTTCGGGAATCTCCGCGCCTGGCTGGACGGCGCGCCGGTGAACCTGGTGTGATCCCTCGCGATGGAAGGGAAAGAGAGGAGGTGGACGCATGCTGCACCGCAGGAGAAGGCCGCCGCAGGAGGAGCCGCCCATGCCGCCGGAAGAGGAGGCGCGCGGCCGGCGCCGCCGCAGGAAGCGCAGCGTGCGGAACCTGCTGAGCTGCCCCTGGTGGTGCCTGCTGCTGATGCTGATCGGCGCGGGCACGGTGGCTTTTGCGCTGCTCCGCTATGCCATCGTCCCCCTGCTGCTGTGGATGGGCGGTGTGGAGGCATGAGCGAACCCTATCAGCGGAAGTTCCGCGACGAGCCGCCGGCCCCGCCTGCGCCGCCGAAGCCCCGCAGGCCCCGGCGGCGGCGGCATCCGCTGCTGCGCTGGCTGGGCCGGGTGACGGCCACGGTGGCGGCGATCTATCTGGCGATCCTGCTGTTCCCGTTGGTGTCCCGCGGGCTGTTCGGCATCTGGCCGGATGCGGGGTGCGCCCGGCTGGTCTCCGAAACCCTGAGCCGCGAGCTGGCCTCCTCCTCCCGGCTGGAGACCCTCACGATCGACGAGCAGGGCGTCATCGGGAGCACGCTGAGCGTATTCTTCGGCGACGTGCAGCGGGTGACGATCTACTATGACTACCACGCGTCGCTGGGCATTGACCTGAGCGAGGTCACCGTCGCGGCGGAGGGAAACGAGGTCGTGCTGTACCTGCCCCCGATGCTGCTGCTCTCCGACAGCCTGACGCCGACGGAGACCGTGAAATGGGACGTGCTGGCCGGCCTCTCGGAGAAGCGCCGCCAGAAGCTGATGGACGACGAGCGCCAGAGCCGCCGCGAGGCCGCTCTGGAGACCGCGGCCTCGGAGGAGGGCTGGACGCGGACCTGCGAGGTGCTGCGCAATCTGTGCACGGAATGGGTGTCTGGGCTGGATGCGGATGTGAGCTTTCGCTTTGCGCCGAAGGACGAAGGGGATGGCCCGCGGCTGATGGCGCCCTGAAGGAGCAACCACCAAGGAGGCTTTTCCGATGGAAATGACCGGAAAAACGAGAATCATCCCGGTGCTGGGACGGGAGATCACCTTCCGCAACCAGCGCTGCCGGGACTGGACCTATCCCTATGCCTGGCAGAACAATGGGGAAACCCTTTCCAGCGCGGGCTGCGGCGTGTTCGGCCTGTGCCACTGCGTGGAATGGCTGACCGGCAAGGTGCTGCAGCCGGAGGAGACCGCGGCCTTCTCGGTGGGCTGCGGCGGCCGGGGCGACGACGGTACCGACCGGCCGAAGCTGCTGGCGGGCGTGATGGCGGCGGGGCTGGACTGGGGTTTTGATTATCACGGGGACGGCCTGCGCAATGATCTGCCCGCGCTGTGGCAGCTGCTGGCGGAGGAGCGCGGCGTGGCGCTGTGCAACCTGCGCGTGGGGCACATCGTGGCGCTGGTGGCGGCCCGGGAGCGGGACGGCGAGCGCCAGCTGCTGGCCATCGACAGCTATTCGGAGAGCATGGCGGAGAAGGTGCGCGACCATGTGCGCGAGGTGCTGCCCGGCAGCGAGATCGTCTGGCCGCAGCGCAACAGTCAGGGGCTGACCGTGGGCACGGCGGTTTCGTACGCGGCCTTCTGGGTCAGCGCAGACACCCCGCGGGATTTCAACCTGCTCTGGAGGCGGGCTTGAGATGTGCGGCCGCTTCTATGTGCCGGACACGGACCTGCCGGAGGAGCTGCTGGCCCTGCTCAGCGAGGCGGAGCGGCGGCGGCTGGCCGTGGAACCCGGCTTCCGCCTGAAGCGGGGCGAGCTGGCGCCCGGGGACACGGTGGCCGTGGTGGCGCCGGGCCGCGCGGCGCCGTCCGGGGCCTTCCCGATGCGCTGGGGCTTCCGCCTGGGGACGCCTGCCCGGCTGATCTTCAACGCCCGCAGCGAGTCCGCCGGGGAGCGGCCGCTGTTCCGGGAGAGCTTTGCCAGCCGCCGCTGCCTGCTGCCGGCCGCGGCGTATTTTGAGTGGGATCACCGCCAGAAGCGGCCGGAGAAGTACCGCTTCTTCCTGCCGGGGGAGCCGCTGCTCTATCTGGCGGGCCTGTACCGCCTGACCGCCGAAGGCGCCGAGTGCACCGTGCTGACGCGGGACGCCGCCGGTCCGCTGGCGGATTTCCATGAGCGGATGCCGGTGATCCTGCCCCGCGAGGTCCACGCCGCCTGGCTGAACCCCCGCGAGCAGGCCGGCGGGCTGCTGGGCGAGGCCCTGACAGCGCTGGAATGGGCGAAGGAGTAGCGTGTTTGTGGGCAGCTTCCTGGGGGAAGGAAACCCTTTTCCCGGAGGAAAAGGGTTTCCTTCCCCCAGACCCCTATCTTTCCGAAAAGGCCTTTCCTTGGGGGGAAGGTTTTTTCATGGGTTGCATGCGCAGCCTGGCCTGCGGGTTGAGCGGCAGGGGGCAGCACATGTAATAGAAGAAAACACGGTCGGAACAGTTGCATTTTTCCTTTGAATGTGCTATGATGGCCTGCGGTTAGAGGAATCTAACTGTGGGGGGGGATGCACATGACTTGGGAAGTGGCGCAGGGGATTCTGATCCCCTTTCTCGGCACCAGCCTGGGCGCGGCGATGGTGTTTTTCCTGAAAAAGCAGATTTCGGGCCGGCTGCAGAAGGTTCTGACCGGCTTTGCGGCGGGCGTGATGGTGGCGGCCTCGTTCTGGAGCTTGCTGCAGCCCGCGCTGGAGGGGAGCGCCGCGATGGGCCGGCTGGCCTTCCTGCCGGCGGCAGTGGGCTTCCTGATCGGCATCGGCTTCCTGCTGGCGCTGGATCTGCTGACGCCGCACATGCACATGGATCGCCAGGACGAGGGCCCCAGGACGCGGCTCAAGCGGACGACGAAGCTGATTCTGGCGGTGACGCTGCACAACATCCCTGAGGGCATGGCGGTCGGCGTGGTCTACGCGGGCTGGCTGGCCGGGGGAACCACGGTGACGCAGGCCGGCGCGCTGGCCCTGGCGCTGGGCATCGCGATCCAGAACTTCCCGGAAGGCGCCATCGTGTCCATGCCGCTGCAGGCCGAGGGCATGCCGAAGGGGAAGACCTTCTGGATGGGCGTGCTCTCCGGGGTGGTGGAGCCGCTGGCGGCCCTGGCGACGCTGCTGGCGACCTCCGCGGTGGTGCCGGTGCTGCCGTACCTGCTGGCCTTCGCCGCCGGGGCGATGATGTACGTGGTGGTGGAGGAGCTGATCCCGGAGATGTCCGAGGGGAAGCATGACAACTGGGCGACGGTGGCCTTCTCCCTGGGCTTTGTCGTCATGATGATCCTCGACGTGGCCCTTGCCTGAAAACAAAAAAGGAGCGCGAAGCTCCTTTTTGATTGGGGATCAGCCGTCCTGCCACCGGAGCAGCTCCTGCCGCTGCACCAGAGGGATGCCGAGGCGGTCGGCGGCAGCGGCGGCCGGCTCGCTGACCGAATCTGCGGAGAAGAGGCAGGCCCAGTCGACCTTCTCGCCGGGGCGGGGCGCGATGGTGCCGCCGCGGCGTTCGATCCAGGCGCGCAGGGCGGCCCGCTCCTTCGCGCTGGCGCCGCGCGGGGCGATGATGAGGAAGCAGCGGCCGCGGATGCGCGCACGGGGAGCGGCGGCGGTCAGCTCCGCATCCCGCTTCGCCCGCCGGGCGGCCCGGTGCTCCCGCCGCAGACGGGCCCGCAGCAGCTGCTCCCGGCCCAGCACATTGCGGCTGTATTCCAGCAGCTGGGCGGTCAGCTCCGGCTCCTGCGGCAGGGCGGCGAACAGGCTGTCAAAGTCCTCCGCCCGGATCAGCTCCGCCCGGCACAGTAGGCGGGCCACCGGCGGGGCGAACTGGCAGATCCGCCGCAGCCAGTGGCCGCCGCTGCGCTTTTCCAGCCAGCGGAGATGCGCGAGGGCCCGCGGCGTGGCGAGGCAGGCCGGCTCCTCCGCGGCGAAGCCGATGACCGCCGCGGGATATGCCGATCTGGCGGCCAAGGTGCCTGCCG
>CAMNHF010000043.1 GCA_946538975.1 uncultured Clostridia bacterium
TCTGCAGGCAGGTGCGCTGCATCAGCAGGTTGAAGGACTGGAAGATCATGGTCACGCTGCGGCGCATCTCCCGCATGTCCTTCTTGCTCAGGCCGCCCAGATCGCGCCCGTCCAGCAGCACGCTGCCCTCCGTGGGCCGCTCCAGCATGTTGATGCAGCGCACCAGCGTGCTCTTGCCCGCGCCGCTCATGCCGATGATGCCGTAAATGTCCCCGTCGCGGATGGTCAGATTGACACGCCGCAGCGCGTCCACGGGCCCATCCGCCGTGGTGAAGCTTTTGGATACGTTTCTCAGCTCAATCATGTGTCCTCCGCAGGGTTTTCTCCCTGAACAGCCGCCAGGCGGCGAAAAGGGCCCGGCGTTCGGGATGCAAACGCCGGACCCGCTTCCTCCTTTGACCGGACGCGGCTTACTGGATGCCCAGCGCGGCCAGGTCCGTCTGCTTGCCGCCGTACAGGCCCATCGGCTCCACATGCACGCCGGCGATGGAGACGATGTGCGTGCCGTTCTCGGCGTTGAAGTTCTCCTGATAGGGGATGTGGGCGAAGTAGTTCGCGAAGATGTCGCCGTCCTCGACCACGGTGTTGGGGGTCACATAGTCCTGCAGCTCGGTGATCTCCAGGGTGATGCCCTTGGCGGCGAGGATCTCCGCGGCCACCTTCAGAATGGCGGCGTGGGGCGTGGGCGAGCAGGCGATGGTGATGACGGTGCCGTTCAGGGCGTCATAGTCCACCTCGGGATCGTAGCCGTCGGTGGGATTCTCCGCCACGGCCACCGCCGCGCCGTCATAGGTCGCGTTGATGTAGTCGAACACCTGCTGGCTCAGCACGGCCGCGGCCAGCGCCTTCGCGGCGGGGGGGTTCTCATTGCCTTCCTTCACGCAGACCACGTTGACGTAGGGGGATTCCGCGCTCTCGATGATCAGGGAATCCTTCACCGGGTTGAAGCCGGCGTCCAGCGCGTAGTTGTTGTTGATGATGGCGTAATCCACATCCTGCAGCACGTTGGGGACCATGGCGGCCTCCACCTCGCTGAACTGCAGCTCGATGCCGTCCTTCACGGAGACCACGTCGGCGGCGGTGGCGGTGATGCCGGCATCCTCGGACAGGGTCAGCACGCCGGCGGTCTGCAGCAGCAGCAGGGCGCGGCCCTCGTTGGTCGGGTCGTTCGGCACGGCGATCGTGATGGTGTCGGCCAGGCCGGCCGCGGCAGCGGTCAGCACGATGAGGACAGACAGGATGACGGCGATGAGCTTCTTCATGATGATCTCTCCTTTTGTTTTGTGTCAGCAGCCTGCTGCACGGTTCCGCCCCGGAATGCCGCCGGCAAATGAAAACGAGGAAGCTCTGATGATGCTTCCTCGCACAAGCGGTCCGGCATTCCCGCAAGGTGAGAGCCCATCAAAGCGGCACGCAAACACGCATGCACATGCGGCACATGTACATGTACATCTGCATGGTCATGCTTTCGCGGCGCTTCATGACGGACACTCCTTTCTTCGGGCGTTGGACTCAGCATACCATCATTGGCGCCGATTGTCAACGCGCGGATTGTATTTCCGGTGTATTCCTGCCGCGGCCCGGGGGGATCACTGGCAGGTGGCGGTGTAGCCCCTGGGGAAGAGGATGATCAGCGTGCGGCCGCGCTGCAGGGGGAATTCCTGGCCGTCGGGGCCGTAGAACACCGTGCGGCTGTTCATGTCAGGCCGCTCCCAGACGCCCGCCCAGTGCTGGCCGTCGCGGAAGAGCTCGCAGTTGCCGCTGCCGACCACATTGGTGACGGGCGCGTCCACGGCGCCGTTCCACTGCTGGTCGACGAACTCGATGATCACGTTGGAGAAGGCGATGGGGGCCTGCGTGTCCTTGTCCACCCAGCAGTGGTCGGAGGACAGGGAGGAGCCCATGTAGCGGTAATACAGCCCGGTATCCAGGTCGTAGGAGAGCTGGCTGCTGTAAACGTCCGACTTCCAGTCCAGGCTGATCAGC
This sequence comes from uncultured Clostridia bacterium, assembly GCA_946538975.1. Lineage (GTDB taxonomy): Bacteria > Bacillota > Clostridia > Christensenellales > Aristaeellaceae > RUG11272. Next base: position 1,987 of record CAMNHF010000043.1, read on the forward strand.
GTGGCAGCGGTGCCGCCGGCGGGCGTCTCATCCGAGAAGAGCAGGGTGTGCTCCGCGGCCTTGTGATTGGCGGGGATCAGGCTGGAGATGGCGGCGGCGTTGCCGCTCTTGTCGTGGGGGGAGATCAGGCCGGCGCGCTTGGTGTAGAATTTCTTCCAGGGCTTGCCGCTGCTGTCGGTGCCGTTGAAGAGGACGACGCCCATCTTCGCGCCCAGCTTGCTGAACTCCTGCTGGATGTTGGAGCCCTTCTTCAGCTGGCCGCCGTAGTACATGAAGCCGCAGTCCCACTCCTGGCGAATCCACACATGGCCGACGCGGGCGGAGCGGATCGGGCCCACGGCGTCCGGGATGATGTCGCTGAACAGGGCGCTCAGGCGGGTGATGGCGCCGGTGCGGGCCAGGGCGCTCTCATAGACGACGTCCGCCCAGAGCAGGCCCCACGGGGCGCGCACGCCGATGCCGGCATCCGTGTTGTCGATCTGCACCAGCATGGGCATATAGCGGCCGGTGACGGCCAGGCCCGCGTAGCCGGGGGTGATTTCCAGCTCGCTGAGCGTGCGCCCGGTGGTGGGGCTGACGCTCTCGGCCGCCTGATTGACGCCGGCGGGCTGAATCGTGATATTGCGGCTTCCCTCGCCGTTCATGATCGTGGCGGTATCCGCCAGGGCCGCGGCGGTCAGCAGCAGCAGCGCGCACAGGATACAAAGCAGCCGTTTCATGATGGCAATTCTCCTTTCATGACGGCGCTTGACCGCCGTCGGCCTTTATTGTACGGAAGACGGCAGAGCCTGTCAAGCGTTCGCCCGCAGAAAGTGTAACAGAACTGTAACATTGTGCTGGAAGATCATGGCAAGAGGCTTGCAATCCCCGGCTGATTCGTGTATGATAAACCTGTCTTCCCGCGGGAAGGCGGAAAGGAGAATGAATATGTCTTCTGTGAAAAAGTACATCGCCGAGTGCATCGGCACCTTTGTCCTGGTCTTCTTTGCCTGCGGCACCGCGGCGGTGGTCGGCTGCAGCACGGCGGAGCCGAACACGGCCTACGCGCTGACGGCCCTGGCTTTCGGTCTGGTGATCGTGGCGATGGCCTACTCCATCGGCAATGTGTCCGGCTGCCACATCAACCCGGCGGTGTCCATCGCCATGCTGGTGAGCGGCCGGATGAGCGTGAAGGACTTCGCCGGCTACGTCATCGCGCAGTTCGTCGGCGCGACGGCGGGCGCGGGCTGCCTGCGGCTGATGCTGGGCGCGGAGAGCAGCCTGGGCGCGAACGGCCTCTACAATGGCAATGTCGGCGCGTCCCTCGTCATCGAGATCGTGCTGACCTTCGTGTTCGTGCTGGCGATTCTGGGCGTCACGTCCAAGCCGGAGTACAGCTCCGCGGCGGGCCTGGTGATCGGCCTGACGCTGACCCTGGTGCACATCTTCGGCATCCACTTCACCGGCACCTCCGTGAATCCCGCCCGTTCCTTCGGCCCGGCCCTCTTCGTGGGCGGGGACGCGCTGGCGAACGTCTGGGTGTTCCTTCTGGCCCCGCTGGTGGGCGGCGTGCTGGCGGCCCTGTGCTGGAAGGCCATCGCCGACAAGCAGTAAGTTTTCACCGGATTCTCCGCCGGCATAGCGCTGCGCTGTGCCGGCTTTGCTGAATGGAACAAAGCCGCGGCCTGTGGCGATGCGTGGGAACGAGGTTTGGGCAAATGGCGGAAAGGCTGTTCTGCAAAGGATTTACGTGGGGCTTCTTCAGCCGGGCGGGCGATCTGTTCCGGCCGGAGGCGGAGGCTTCCATGCGGCGGCTGGCCTCCAACGGGCTGGACTGGATCTGCATTCCGGTCAACGGCTGGCAGGAGACCTGGCACAGCCTGCATGTGTTCTCCCTCTACGGGCGGACGCAGACGGACGATGAACTGCGCCATGTGATCGCGCTGGCGCACGGTATGGGGCTGAAGGTCTGCCTGAAGCCGATGGTGAACTGCCTGGACGGCGTGTGGCGGGCGCGGATCGACTTCCCCACAGACGACGGCTGCCGCTACTGGGAGAGCTGGTTCGCCTCCTATGAGCGCTTCCTGCTGCACTATGCCGCGCTGGCGGAGGCCACGGGCTGCGAGATGCTCTGCACCGGCTGCGAGATGGGCGGCATGGACAGGCAGGCGGCCTTCTGCCGGAATGTGATCGACGGCGTGCGCGGGGTCTACCACGGGCTGCTGATGCACAACATCAACCACGGCGACGAGCTGCGCAGCGAGTGGCTCTCGGCGGTGGACGTGATTGGCATCAGCGCCTACTATCCGGTGACGGACGCGGAGCACCGGGGCCGCGAGGCCATGCGGACCCGCTGGCAGCAGATTGTGCCGAGGCTGGAGGCCTGCCACCGGAAGTATGACCGGCCGGTGATGTTCGCGGAGGTGGGCGTCCGCACGGAGCAAGGCTGCACGATGTACCCCTGGGACTTCCACAACCGCCCGGAGAAGCCCCGCGACGAGCAGGAGCAGGCCGACTTCTACGACACCGCGATGGAGGCGACCTGGAACCTGCCCTGGTTTGGCGGCTACTTCTGGTGGGACTGGCGGGCGATCCTGCCGCCGGAGGAGGAGATGGCCCGCGACCGGGATTTCGCCATCTACGGCAAGCTGGCGGAGAAAACCCTGCGGAAGTGGTACACGGGCGAAGCGGAGGCGAAATGAGATGCTGCCGGCTTTTGACAATCACGACAGCCGCATCCGCTATTGGGAGCTGGCGCTGATCGGTTCCCTGGACGAGATCGGGGACGACACCCTGCCCGCCGGCTATCACTACGAGACCTACGCGCCCGGCGACCGAGAGGCCTGGCTGGCCATCGAGCAGAGCGCGAAGGAGTTCGACAGCCGCGAGGAGGGCCTGCGCGCCTGGGAGGCCTATTACGGCGGCCAGGAGGACAGGCTGCCCGGGCGGATGTGGTTCGCAGTGGATGAAAAGGGCGAGAAGGCAGCGACCGCCACCGCCTGGCACGATATCCGCGGCCGCGACCTGGGCGGCGACGGCATGCTGCACTGGGTGGCCGTGTCGCGAGCGCATCAGGGACGGGGCCTGTCCAAGCCGCTGATCAACCATGTGCTGCGGGTCATGCGAGAAGAAGGCGCGCGGAGGGCGCGGATCCCCACGCAGACCACCACCTGGCTGGCAGTGAAGGTCTATCTGGATCTGGGCTTCCGGCCGATCGAACAGAACGCGGTGCGCAGCGGGACCGGCTGGCGCATCATCCGCCGCCTGACGGATCATCCGGCGCTGGCGGCCTTCCCGCCCGCGGAGGACGCGCAGGTGCTGGGGGAGAAAGAGGGAGAACACAGTGAGCAAGAATGAACTGACCGAGACCAGCCGTTTCATCAGCCTGATCCTGCGGCACAAGCCCGAGGTGATCGGCATCACGCTGGATGAGCACGGCTGGGCGGACACGCAGGCGCTGATCGAGGGCGTCAGCAGGACGCACCCGCTGACGATGGAGCTGCTGGAGCGCATCGTGGCGGAGGACGAGAAGCAGCGCTATTCCTGGAATGAGGACAGGACGAAGATCCGGGCGAACCAGGGCCACTCGGTGCAGGTGGATGTGGAGCTGCAGGAGGCCGTGCCGCCGGCGGTGCTCTACCACGGCACCGCGAGGCGCTTCTCCGATGCCATCGAGGCCGAGGGCCTGCTGCCCCGCAGCCGCCTGTATGTCCACCTGAGCGCCAATCGGGACACCGCGGTGCAGGTGGGCGCGCGCCACGGCTCGCCGCTGGTCTACGCGGTGGACAGCGGCCGCATGCATCAGGACGGCCTGCGGTTTTATCTCTCCGCCAACGGCGTGTGGCTGACGAAGGCTGTGCCGCCGCAGTATCTCCGCCGGGAGGACGGCGCCGCGGACTGAACGGAGCGGCGCGGACAGGAGGCTGCTTTTGCGGATTTCCCTATTTGCACATAAGGAAATCCGTGTTATAATACCCTCATACGGGGGAGGTGAGCGCTTGTCGGACGTGAGGGAAATCCTCCGGGAGCTGCGGGTGGAGCTGCGGCCGCGGGACGCGATGCCCGGTGCCCCGGACGGAACGGAGATCCTTCGGGAAGAGGGACAGCTGCGGCTGATCCTGCCGGAGGGGCAGGTGCTCAGCTGTGCGGAGGACCGGCCGGGCGGGGAGGACATCCTGCGCCTGGCGGCGGAGCTGGTCCGGACGACGGAGCTCGCCGACGAGGGCACGCGCCTGTGGCGGGCGATCCTGGACGGCCGGGCGGACGAGACCGGCATGCCCTCCGACAGCCTGCCCCGCTGCGTGCTGCTGTGTGAGGGCCGCCCGGGCCTGGAGCAGGAGCTGGCGGAGCTGGCGCCGCTGGAGGAGCAGGACGCGCTGGTGCCGCTCAGGCCAGGCACGGCCGCGTTGCTGAAGGATCTCAGCGGCATTGCGCGGGAGACGGAGATTGTGCAGTTTGCCCAGGCCCTGCTGGAGACCGTGCTCAGCGAGACCGGCAGCGCCATCCGGATCGGCATCGGCGGCCGGTGCGCCTCGCTGAAGGAGCTGCCCAGGGGGCTGCGGGAGGCGCAGGAAGCGCTGCGGCTCGGGCGTATCCTGCGGCCGGAGGAGAATGTACTGCTCTATGCGCATCTGACGCTCGAGCGGCTGGTGGCCTCCGTGCCGGAGGAAGCGGCCCGGGAGACGGCCTCCCAGCTGTTCAACCGGCGCAACAGCCGCCTGCTGGACGAGGAGATGCTCCGGACGATCGACGCCTTCTTCCGCAAGAGCCTGAACGTCTCCGATACGGCCCGGCAGCTGTTCATCCACCGGAACACCCTGCTGTACCGGCTGGACAAGGTGCAGAAGCAGACCGGACTGGATCTGCGCTGCTTCGATGACGCGGTGACCTTCCGCCTTCTGCTGGCTCTCCGGCAGTACCGCGGAGAACCAGACCGCCCGGATGGGGCGGAAAGGAGCGAATAAAGATGAAGAAAAGAATCCTGCTCTGCGTCCTGTGCGTGCTGGCCGCGCTGACCCTGACCGGCTGCACGATGCTGCCGCTCGGCTACCTGAGGAGCATGACCCAGCCGGCGTCCTCCACGCGCGAACCGGCCCAGCCCGAGCAGCCTGCCGCCTCCGGCGACACGGTCACGATCCCGCGGGCGGAATATGAGCGCTACCAGCAGCTGGACGAGCTGGTGGAGCTGATGGACCTGGTCGAGGGGAACTACTATCAGGACACCGACCGCACCCAGATGCTGGAAGGCGCGGCTGCCGGCCTGCTGGAGGGCGTGGGCGATCCCTATACCTTCTATTATACGCCCGAGGAGTTCGCCCAGCTGTGGGAGGATGACACCGGCGAATACGCCGGCATCGGCATCCAGATCAGCATCAGCTACGAGACGAACCTGTGCACGATCAGCCGTGTGTTCGAGGGCGGCCCGGCGGAACAGGCCGGCGTGCGGCGCGGCGACATCCTCTACGCCGTGGGCGAGGATCTGCTCGTGACGGCGGAGAACATTGACGACGCCATCAAGCTGATGCGCCAGACGCCCGGCACCGAGGTCACCGTGTCCTTCCTGCGGGACGGCGAGGTCATCACCTACCGGATGCGCTGCGCCAACGTGACCACCAACCGCGTGGAGAGCGCGATGATCGACAGCACGGTGGGCTATATCCGCCTGTATGAATTCGCCGGCGACTGCTCGGAGAAGTTCAAGGCCGCGCTGGACAGCCTGGTGGCCGAGGGCGCCAAGGGCATCATTATCGACCTGCGCGACAACGGCGGCGGCTGGGTCAACGACGCGGAATCCATCGGCGATCTGTTCCTGGACCGCGGCGTGCTGTGCTACCTGGAATACAAGGACGGCACCCGCGAATACTACCGCACCAAGGACGGCAAGGCGGACGTGAAGCTGGTCATTCTGGTCAACGAGTACACTGCCTCCTCCTCCGAGATCCTGACCGGCGCCCTGCGCGACCGGGCGAATGCCACCGTCGTCGGCGTCAATTCCTACGGCAAGGGCATCGTGCAGACCGTGCAGGCCGTGGGCGACCGCGGCGCCGGCATGCAGATGACGATTGCCCAGTACTACACGCCCAACGGCAATGCCCTGCACCAGGTGGGCATCGCGCCGGACGTGGAGATCGCGATGCCCGAGGAGGACATCCACAAGATCTTCCAGCTGGCCGACCTGAGCGACGTGCAGCTGAACAAGGCCTACGAGGTCATGCAGGACCTGCTGGCGGAGTGAACATCGCCGGAACCTCATGAATACAGGGCTGCTCCATAGCGGGGCAGCCCTTTTCCATGGCGCGGCCATAAGCGTTTCCGCGCAAAAGGCCCCGTCCTGCGCCGATGACTGCGCTGCGGGACGGGGCCTTTGAAATGCGCTTTTACAGCTTCAGGCTGTAGGCGCCGACGGGGCGGATGTTCAGCACGTGGCAGCAGCCCGCGCCGAAGAGGCGGCTCATCTGCGCGGTGAAGCTGTCCAGCAGCGTGAAGGGGACGAAGTTCAGCGTCGTCCCGGCAAAGCCGCCGCCGTGCACGCGCCAGGCGCCCTGGTCGCGGAGCATCTCCTCCGCCATGCACAGGGCCAGGCCGAGGGACTGATCCTCCACGTGGGCATAGACATTCTGCAGATACATATAGCTGGAGCGGCCGCTCTCGATGATGGCGTCGAAGAAGAGGTCCAGATCGTCCTGCTCCAGGGCCTGCACCTGACGGTCGACGCGCTCGTTCTCCTGATAGAAGTGCATGGCCCTGAGGATGGCGCGGTCCGGCACCTGGCGGTACAGCTGGGGCAGACCGTCCCGGAAGGCCTTCTCGGGCACGTCGCGCAGCCGCTCCTGGCCGAAGAAGGCCGCGACCTGCCGCATCTCGGCGGGAATGGCGCTGTAGAAGGAGGTCAGGTTGGCGTGGGAGCCGCCGGTGCCGACGACGACCAGCGCATAGCCCTTCTCCTCGAAGTTGTAGGAGAGGCGCTTCACCTCCGGGCTGTCCTTGCGGCGGAAGTCGATGCCGGTCAGCCCGCCGGAGGCCGAGGCCATCTGATCCAGCAGGCCGCTGGGCTTGCCGAAGAAGACATTCTCCGCATACTGGCCGATCATGGCCTGCTGCTGGGGATCGGGGCGCTTCTCGCCGCCGCAGAGCACGGAGAAGATCTCGGCCACCATCACCTCGAAGGCTGCCGAGGAGGACAGGCCGCTGCCGGAGGCCACGGAGGAGGTGGCTGCCGCGTCGAAGCCGCAGATCGGATAACCCAGCGCCTGCATCCGGGCCGCCACGCCGCGGATCAGGCCCGCCGTGGTGCCCCTGTCGCGGGGCTGGGGCGTCAGGCTGCTCAGATCCACGGTCAGCGGACGATAGCCCTCGGAGTGCAGATGCACCAGCAGATCGTCCCGCCGGGACACGGCGCACAGCACGTCCAGATTGACCGAGGCGCACAGCACCTTGCCGCCGTTGTGGTCGGTGTGATTGCCGCCGATCTCCGTGCGGCCGGGGGCGCTGATGAGGTAGACCGGCGCGTCGTCCCGGTGGAAGGCCTCCTCATGCCGGCTGAGCGTCCGCCGGCAGCGGGCGGTCTGCTCCTCCAGCGTGCCCTGCCGGCTGCCGTAGAGCCAGATCAGCTGCTCCGCCGTTTCCGGCCGTTTCAGGGCTTCCTGCATCTGTGCGTAGCGCATTTTTCCATCCTCCTGCCTTATCTCGCCAGCGCCGCCTGGAAAATCTCCGCGGCCCGATTGCAGCCCAGGCGTTCGGCCTCCGCGCAGAAGGCGACCCAGGTCTCGTCATTGAGCGGCTGATCGCCGGTCATGAACCACACCATCTGCTGCTCCGCGTAGCGGCTCAGCGCGGGCCAGAAGCTGTCCAGCTCGGCCTGCTCCTCCTCCGTCAGCCAGACCATGGGCAGGGGCAGGCGGCAGTGGCTCGCCAGCTCCGCCAGCTGCTCCATGGTGGCGTGGGTCTGCGCGTCGTCCAGGGACAGCTGGTATTCCGCGGTGATATAGCCGGGCACGGGCGCGCCCTCGCTGATCGTCACGTCGGCCAGCACATAGGAGGAGACCTCGCTGGCGGGCAGCTCCCAGTACCACTTGCCGTCGGCGGTGCGGCTGTATTCCACGCCCTCCTCGCCGACGTAGGCCAGATAGAGGCCCTCATCCGTGTAGAGCATGTCCACCCACCGGAGCAGGGCCGCCGGGTCGCTGCAGGCCTTCGTGATGGCGAAGGTGCCGCGGGTGACCTCGCTCAGGAGGCTGCGGTACTGCCGCGTGCCGCCGTATTCCAGCGGGGTGAGGGCCGTGAAGTCCCCCAGCGCGGTGGTGGGCAGCATCGTCAGCACGGAGGGCCCGAAGGTCACGCCGTAGGTGATGGCGGCATCGGCGTCGGTCACGCGGCGCAGCGTGTCCGAGGACAGCAGGCCGTTGCGGTCGATGAGCTTCTCCTCCCAGAGCTGGCGCAGCCAGGTGAGGAAGGCGCGGTTCTCGTCGGAGGTCATCACGCTGCGCACCTGACCGTCGTCGTCCGCGCAGAGATAGTAGTCGTTGGCGACCAGGCCAAAGGCGTGGCCGAGGAAGCGCAGCTCCCAGAAGCCGGTGAAGGTCAGCGGCACCTCGTCCGCCTTGCCGTTGCGGTTCGGGTCGCTGCTCTTGAAGGCGCGCAGCACCTCCGTCAGCTCCTCCGCCGTGTCCGGCATCTCCAGATTGCACAGCCGCAGCCATTTCTGGTTGATCCAGATCACGTCGTTGCTGGGCAGCTCGTTGAACTGGGGCAGGGCGGGGATCGCGCCCTCCGGCGTCGTGATCGCCTTCGCCCAGTCCGGATGCTCCTGCAGCAGGGCCCACAGGTGCGGCGCGTTCTCCTGCAGCAGGGGCTTCAGGTCGATCAGCACGCCGGCCGCGTAGAGACGCTGCGTCTCCGCGGTGCTCAGGCTGGCCTTGAACAGGACGTCCGGCAGCTCGCCGCCTTCCAGCATGCCCTTGAGCACCAAACGGTATTCCGCCTCGTCGGAATACTGCCGGAAGGTGAAGCTGACGCCGGTCTTCTTCTCCATCCGCTGGAAGAAAAGGTTATTGATCCAGTCATGCCCGATGGAGGCCGGGTCATAGCCTGCCATGGTAAAGTGGGACTCCGCGGCGCCGGGGCCGGCCATGACCAGCAGACAGAGCGTCAGCAGCAGCGACAGATATTTGCGCATCCGGGTTTCCTCCTGCTCCGCCGGGGATGATCCCGCGGCTCTGCGGTTATTATACCGCATTCGGCCGCATTCGGCAACCATTTTCGGCGCGCGTTTTCGCGCTCGGCCTCAGCCCCAGAGCGTCGGCAGCCCGGCCTCGCGGCGGGCCAGATCGAAATGGTACTTGACGATGCCGATGTCCACGGCGCTGAAGGGGCCGCCCCTGTCGCTGACCTCGACCGTGCCGTCCTCCTGCAGGCGGAAGAAGAACTTCTGCTGGTTGATGGCGGTGGGCGCCTGCAGGGCGTAGCGCACGCCGGCGGTGAACCAGGCGGGCTGCTCGGCGGGGCCGGCGGACACCTCCTCCGGGGCGCGGGAGCGGCGCGGCTTGCCCTGCGCGGTGCCGTAGCCGACGGCGATCACGATGACCAGCCGCTCGCCCTCCCGGAGCACGGCGGGGGTCTGCTTCGCGCTGAAGGTGCCGGCCCAGCAGGTGTTCAGCCCCAGCATCTGGGCGCAGAGCACAACCCGCTCGCCCCAGTAGCCGATGCGCTCCTCCAGCTCCGGCCCGTCCGGCCCCGCGCACGCGATGACGCTGGGCGCGCTGGCCAGGCCCATGGCGCGCGACATGAGCCGGTGGAAGGTGCCGCCCGCGTCCTCCAGCAGCTGAAGGTGCAGGCCGCTTTCCGCATTGCACTGCGCGATGCAGCTGCGCAGCGCCTGCAGGGTCTCCGCTTCGATGGGGAGCGGCTTGTAGCTGCGGACAGAGTGCCGCTGCCAGAGGGCTTCGATTTCGTTCATATGCTTTGCCTCCGTAATTCATATTTGATGCCTGATGAAAAATACCACAAATTCCCTTTTTTGTCCATACATCCGCCCGGCGGACGCAAAAGCAGCGCAGCAAAAAAGGGTTACTACTCAGCGCCTGGGGGAAGGGAAACCTTTTCCGGGCGGAAAAGGCTTTCCCTTCCCCCAGGTCCCTATCCTTTCCCAAAGGCCTCATTTCGGGGGGATGGGGATTCTTTTGTGATAAATGCGCAGCCGGACACGCTCATGTCCATAGGGCTCGCGGGCTGAGTAGTAACAAAAAAGGAGAGGACGCCCCTCTCCAGGTGCTTCATCCGTAACTGCACAGCCCACGGGGGCAGGATGCGCAAGCACCGGAACCCCCTCCAACCCCCAAAAAAGGAAAGCCTTTGGGGAAAGATGGGGGGCATGGGGGGAAGAAAAGCCCTTTTCGGCCTCGAAAAGGGTTTCCTTTCCCCCACAAGCCGAGCCGCACGATCACTCGTCGTCTTCCTCGCTGACGGAGACGGTGTGCTCCTCCTGCTCCTCCTCCAGGCCCAGCTTCACGCGCAGGTCGCTGATCTTTCTGCGGTGGGCGCGGGCGGCCAGATCCATGCCGTGCAGCAGGTCGGCGTCGGTGGTCTCCCGCATGGCGGCCTCAATGCGCTGCAGCTGGCCGGTGGTCTTCTCCAGCTCCAGCTCCAGCGGCTCCTGCTCGCCGAGGGCGTGGCCGTACAGGGCGAACATGGCAGTCTCGATCTCGCGGCAGAAAACCGGATCGCCGGTCATCAGGCTGATGGCCTCCGCGGCCTTCAGCAGCAGGCGGCAGGGGCTCTCGCCGGCCTTGGAGCCGCGGAGAATCTCCTCGCGGAGCACCTCCGTGCGGCGGTTGTTGCGCTGCCAGGTCTGGTAGATTTCCAGCGCGCCGGTCTCTTTCTGTTCGCTCATGGCTCCTCCTCCAGCAGGTCGTGAATATCGTCCATCAGATCGTCCAGCACTTCCAGCTGCTCCGCCCGCGCCTCGAAGGCCTCCGGGTCGGTCTCGTCGGGCATATCCTCGCTCATCACGCTGTAGAGCGCCTCCAGCCGGGGCAGCAGCGCGACGAGCTCGCTCCGCTCCATCTCCTCCGGGCGGCAGGCGGCGGCTTCCTCAAAGGTCAGCGGCATGGCGGATCCCTCCTTTGCAGGGCGGTTCATGTGACAAGAAAACCGGAGCTCTCGTTGAGAAGAACTCCGGCGTGTCGAAGTGGTGGGACTCGAACCCACGGCCTCCTAGTCCCGAACCAGGCGCGCTACCAAACTGCGCTACACCTCGTCGTCCCGCGTGAAGCTGGAATTCGCGGGGAAGCATCTGCCGAAGCAGAGCTTTGAGAGCCGATAATGGGACTCGGACCCATGACCTGCTGATTACGAATCAGCCGCTCTACCAGCTGAGCTATATCGGCAAAACCAGCTTGCATATCTTAGCAGAAAAAAATGATTTTGTCCAGCACTTTTTTTCTGAATCGCGAAATTTCTTCGGGAAGCTCTTCGGGAAGCCGTACAAAGCGCCGCCGTCAGAGGCCTGCGCGCCCTCCGGTAAGCGTGCGCCGGGGAAAGGCTGCCTTCCCCTGTGCAAGCCGGCCGCCTTGTGGTATAATGCGCTCGGGAGGGATACGCGATGAAGGCGGGCATGATCACATTCCTGCGCAACGGCAATTACGGCTCGCTGCTGCAGGCCTGGGCGCTGCAGCAGACCATTCTGGAGCTGGGCTGGGAGGCGGAGTTCCTGGATTACGCGCCCGGGGCGGGGGAGAAGCTGCGCAACCTGCTCCGCGCGGGCAACTCGCCGAAGCTGCTGCTGGAGGGCATCCGGAAGCGGCAGGCCGGGAGCGAGGCGGCCCGGCGGCTGGCGGAGCTGCGGGACTTCCGCGAAAGGGCGCTGCGCCTGACCGCACCCTGCGGCAGCGGGGCGGCGCTCCGGCAGGCCGCGGCGGACTGCGACCTGCTGCTGTGCGGCTCCGACCAGATCTGGTCGCCGGTGTGGCTGAACGAGGCTTACTTCTTTGCCTGGGCGCCGCCGGAAAAGCGGCGGGCGGCCTACGCCTGCTCCCTGGGCGTGACGGAGATTCGCCGGCGGCACAAGGCAGAGAAGATGCGGCGGTGGATCGCGCCCTTCGCCGCGGTGTCCGTGCGGGAGGAGGCCGGCGCGAAGGCCCTGCGGCAGCTGCTGCCCGAAAAGGACGGCATCGCCGTGATGCCGGATCCGGTCTTCCTGCGCACGCGGGAGCAGTGGCTGGAGCTGGCCGTGAAGCCGCGCCGTGCGGAGGCCTGCCTGTTCTGTTACTTCATCGGCAGCCGCCCGGATTACTGGGAGAAGGCGCGCGCCATGGCGGCGGAGCACGGCTGGCGGCTGGTGGTCTCGCCGGTGACGGCGGAGGCCTGCGAGGCCATCGCGGGCGGCGCGGAAGAGAGCGGACTGCGGCCGGAGGAATGGCTGGGCGAGATCGCGGGCGCGGCCCACGTGCTGACGGACTCGTTCCACGGCGCGGCCTTCGCGGCCCTGCTCGGCACGCCGCTGACCGTGCTGCGGCGCTACCGGGACGGCGATCCGGAGAGTAAAAACAGCCGCCTGGAGCAGCTGCAGGCCAACCTGGGCGCGGAAAGCCTGGCCCCGCTGCTGCCCTCGGCCGGGACGGACGCCGCCCTGGAACGGCTGCGCAGGCAGGGCCGGGAATGGCTGGCCGGGGTGTTAGCGGGCGGCTGAGAGCAGCGCCTCCAGCTCCGGCGGCAGCGGGGAGCTCAGCCGGACGCTGTCCCCGGTGACCGGGTGGGGAAAGGCGATCTCCGCGCTGTGCAGGGCGAAGCGGCCGGGCAGCTCGGGCAGCTCGCTGCCATAGAGGAAGTCCCCGCACACGGGACAGCCGAGGGCGCTGAGATGGACGCGGATCTGATGCGTACGGCCGGTTTCCAGCCGCAGCTGCAGCAGGGCGCGGCCGTTTCCGCAGCGGCGCAGCACCTCGTAGCGGGTGACCGCCGGCTTGCCCGCGGGGTCGATGACACGGCGCACGGTGCTGCCCGGGGCCTTGCCGATGGGGAGGCGGATCTCGCCGCTGTCCTGCTCCGGCGCGCCCTCGGTGACCGCGAGATAGAGCCGTCGGAAGCTGTCTGTGTGCAGCAGGCGCTGCAGCCGCTGCTGGGTGTGGGCGTCCAGCGCCACCGCCATCAGGCCGCTGGTGCCCTTGTCCAGACGGTTCACCGGACGGTAGATGAAGCCCTCCGGCTGGCCCAGATGGGCGTAGAGCGCGTTCTCCAGCGTCTTCCCCGGCTGGCGCGCGCCGGACTGCACCGCCAGGGGCGCGGGCTTGTCCACGATGAGCAGGTGCTCTTCCGCCCAGGGAATGTTCAGCGGCAGGGGATAGGGCTCCGGCACGAAGACGGGCGTCTTCTCCTCCGGCAGCAGGGTGACCACGTCGCCGGGCCGCACCACGGCGCGCACGGTGCAGGCCCCGCCGTTGAGGAGGAGGCCGCCGTGCCATTTCGCGTGCTGGATCTCATGGGTGGAGGCGCGCAGCTCCCCGCGCAGGATGTCCCGCACGGTGCGCCCCGCGTCCGCTTCCTTTGCCTTGTATTCCACCGTTAACACCGCCGTTTGCGTTCGCTTTTGCCGTCCTTGCGGCCTGATAAGGATTCTCCGGCGGGGCGCCTCCTCCTGCCGGCTGTTTTTTATTTTGCGGCGCCGGCAGGAAAAAGGCCGGAAATGCAGAATTGTTAAAATCGGGACAAATTGGGGTTCCCGCAATTTCGGCATGCTGACATGCCATTGGCATCATGGAGGGAGAACATTAGATGGGCAACACGCAGGAGCTCAGGCAGATGCTTGCGAGGAAACAGGCGATCCTGCAGGGCGACGCCGACCGCGTCGCAAAGCAGCGGGCCGCCGGCAAGCTGACCGCCCGGGAGCGGGTGAACCGGCTGCTGGACGGGGGCAGCTTCGTGGAGATGGACGCGCTGGTGTCCCGGGCGGAGGACTACGCGGGCGTACTGACCGGCTACGGCACGGTGCAGGGCCGCCCGGTGTACGTCTTCGCCCAGGATTTCACCGTGCACGGCGGCGCGATGGGGCAGCAGCACGCCCAGAAGGTGCTCAAGCTGCTTGCCCTGGCGCAGAAGACCGGCGCGCCGGTCGTCGCCCTGTGCGACAGCGCCGGCGTCCGCCTCGACGAGGGCGCCCGGGCGATGAACGCCTACGCGGAGATCTACGCGCAGCTGGCGCGGCTCAGCGGTGTCTGCCCGATTCTGGCGCTGGTGCTGGGCCCGGCGGTGGGCGGCGCGGCGATGATCGCGCAGCTGGCGGACATCAGCATTCAGGCCGCCGATGTGGGCCGCCTGATGGTCTACGGGCCGAAGGTGCTCGCCGCGGTGAACGGCGAGAAGGGCGACGAACAGTCCTTCGGCGGCGCGCAGGCCATGGCGGAGCAGGGCGGCGTGGCGCTGACCTGCGCGGGGGAGGCGGAGGCCTTCGCCCTGTGCACGGAGCTGCTGGGCCTGCTGCCCTCCTCCAACGCGGAGGATGCCCCGCTGGTGGACACGGACGACATGAACCGCCTCCTGCCGCAGGTGGACGCGGACGACAGCGGCGCCCTGCTCAGCGCGATGGCGGACGGCGGCCGCTTCCTCGAACTGTACCCCGCCTGGGGGCAGGAGATACGCACGGCGCTGGGCCGCGTCGGCGGGCGGACCGTCGGCTTTGTGGCCGGCAACGCGGCGGTGAACGGCGGCGAGCTGACCCCCGCGGCCTGCGCCAAGGCGGCCCGCTTCATCCGCTTCTGCGACTGCTACAGCCTGCCGGTGCTCAGCCTGATCAACAGCCGGGGCGTGCAGGTGCCCGCCGCGAAGAGCCAGTCCTGGACGATGATCACCACCGCCCAGCTGCTCTACGCCTATGCGGAGGCGACCTGCCCCAAGGTGAGCGTCATCGTGGGCCGGGCGATCGGCCAGGCCTACATCGCCATGGGCGGCAAGGCCAACGCGGATATGACCTTTGCGTGGCCCGGCGCGGTGATCTCCGCGCTGACGCCGGACGCGGCGGTGCAGGTGGTCTGGACGGAGCGGCTGAAGGCGGGCGAGGACCGCGCGGCCCTGGAGGCGGAATATGCCTCCGAGGCGGCGGACGGCGTCGCGGCGGCGCGGGACGGCATGATTGACGACGTGATTGACCCCGCGGAGACCCGCAAGTATGTGATCGCCGCGCTGGAGATGCTCTCCGCCAAGCGGGACAGCAATCCGCCCCGCAAGCACGGCAATCTCCCGCTGTAACCGGACCGAAAGGGGAGGAACAGCGATGCAGAAATTCCTGGAAAGCCTGATGGTGACGGGCACCGGCCTGGTCATCGTCTTCTTCGGCCTTGTGCTGCTGATTGGCCTCATCAAGCTCCTGGTCATGGCGACGCAGAACCTGGGCCGGAAGCAGAAGAGCAAGCCGGTTCCCGGCGTGACCCTGCCTTCGGTGCCGCTGCCCCCCGCGGCGGCTGAGCCGGAGGAAGTGGATGACGCGGAGCTGATCGCCGTCATCACCGCGGCTCTGATGGGCTGCATGGACAGCGGCAGCCGCTTCACCGTGCGCCGGGTCCGGCGCGTCAGCAACGCCCCCGCCTGGCAGAAGGCCGGACGCGAGGAGCAGATCGCCAGCAGATTTTAACCGACAGACGGATACAGGAGGAAACAGAAAATGCGCAAGTTTCAGGTGACTGTCAACGGTCAGACCTATGAAGTGGAAGTCGAAGAAATCACAGACGGCGCCGCCGCTCCCGCCCCGGTGACCGCTGCGCCCGCGCCGGCCGCGCCCGCTGCCAAGGCCGCCCCGGCGAAGGCTGCCGCGCCTGCCGCCGGCACCCCGGTGAAGGCGCCCATGCCCGGCAACATCCTCGATGTGAAGGTGAAGGCCGGCGACACCGTGAAGGCCGGCGATTCCCTGGTGATCCTGGAGGCAATGAAGATGGAGAACCCGATCCCCGCGCCCAAGGCCGGCAAGATCGTGCAGGTCATCGCCGCCAAGGGCACGACTGTGGAGGCCGGCGCCGTGCTGGTCGTCATGGACTGACGCAGGCCGGGAGTGTGATTGGCTTTGAACACAAACTTTCTCGACAATCTGGCAGCGCTTTACCAGACCTCCGGCATCGCGATGCTGGCGGCGAACCCGAAGCCGCTGATCATGATTGCCATCGCCTGCTTTCTGATCTATCTGGCGATCAAAAAGCAGTATGAGCCGCTGCTGCTGCTGCCCATCGCCTTCGGCATGCTGCTGACCAACCTGCCGGGCAGCGACGTGTACCACGAGGAGCTGTTCGCCGGCGGCCACGCCAACTGGAGCCTGTTCGGCGGAGCGGTCATGGTGAACGCGGCCGACGTGCAGAACATCGGCAGCTACATGGTCAACGCGGCCGGCGGCGTATTGCGGGACGGCGTGACCCTGATCGGCCACATCACCGGCGCCACCGGCGTGACCGGCAATGAGCTGATCCCGCTGGCCACGGCCCTGGAGAACATGACCCGGGAAGGCGCGGCCTGCGCCATCGTGCTGAAGGATGCCGTGCTGAGCGCGGGCCAGGTCTACAGCGCCACCGGCGAATTGATTGCCGCGGCGGGCCGGGAGATCACCCCGGGCCTGCTGGACTATCTGTATCTCGGCGTGAAGCTGGGCATCTACCCCTGCCTGATCTTCCTCGGCGTCGGCGCGACCACCGATTTCGGCCCGCTGATCGCCAACCCGAAGACCCTGCTGATGGGCGCGGGCGCCCAGGCCGGCATCTTCATCACCTTCATCCTGGCCTACGCGGTGACCGGCGTGTTCACCGGCGCGGAGTCCGGCGCCATCGGCATCATCGGCGGCGCGGACGGCCCCACGGCGATCTGGCTGACCAGCCGCCTGGCGCCCCATCTGCTGGGCCCCATCGCGGTGGCCGCCTACAGCTACATGGCGCTGGTGCCGGTGATCCAGCCGCCCATCATGCGCGCCCTGACCACGAAGAAGGAGCGCGGCATCGTGATGGAGCAGCTGCGCCCGGTCTCCAAGACGCAGAAGATCATCTTCCCCATCGTCGTGACCATCCTGGTCGCCTTCCTGCTGCCCTCCGCGGCGCCGCTGGTCGGCTGCCTGATGCTGGGCAACCTGTTCAAGGAGAGCGGCGTGGTGGAGCGCCTCAACAAGACCGCGCAGAACGAGCTGATGAACATCGCGACGATCTTCCTCGGCGTGACGGTCGGCGCGACCGCGACGGCGGATACCTTCCTGAGCCTGCGCACCCTGCTGATCATCGCCATGGGCATTGTGGCCTTTGCCGGCGGCACGGCCTGCGGTGTGCTGGTGGCCAAGGTGATGAACAAGCTCTCCGGCGGGAAGATCAACCCGCTGATCGGCTCGGCGGGCGTCTCCGCGGTGCCGATGGCCGCGCGCGTGTCGCAGAAGGTGGGCCAGGAGGAGAATCCCGGCAACTTCCTGCTGATGCACGCGATGGGCCCGAACGTGGCCGGCGTGATCGGCTCCGCCATCGCGGCGGGCGTGCTGCTGTCCATGTTCGGCTGAGGATGACTGGTTGAGGAGGAAACAGATTATGGCGAAAGTTGGAATCACAGATACCATCCTCCGCGATGGGCATCAGTCGCAGGCCGCCACGCGGATGCGCACGGACGAGATGCTGCCTGCCTGCGCGGACCTGGACAAAATCGGCTTCTATTCCCTGGAGTGCTGGGGCGGCGCGACCTATGACGCCTGCATCCGCTTCCTGGATGAGGATCCCTGGGAGCGCCTGCGGCAGCTGCGCAAGGCCCTGCCGAACACGAAGACCCAGATGCTGCTGCGCGGCCAGAACCTGCTGGGCTACCGTCCCTACAGCGACGATGTGGTGGAGTTCTTCGTCTCCAAGGCGATTGAGAACGGCATCGACATCATCCGCTGCTTCGACGCGCTCAATGACCTGCGCAACATGCGCCAGGCCGTCATGGCCACCAAGAAATACGGCGGCAAGGCGGAAATCGCGCTCAGCTACACCCAGTCCCCGGTGCACGATGAGGACTACTTCGTCCGCCTGGCCGAGGAAATCGAGAAGATGGGCGCCGATCTCATCTGCATCAAGGACATGGCGAACCTGCTGCTGCCCTACGAAGCCTACAAGCTGGTGAAGCGCCTGAAGGCCGCCAGCAGCCTGCCCATCGTGGTGCACACCCACAACACCACCGGCACCGGCGCGATGGTTCTGCTCAAGGCCATCGAGGCAGGCGCGGACGTGGTGGACACCTGCCTGTCCCCGCTGGGCGGCGGCACGTCCCAGCCGGCCACCGAGTCCCTCGTGGCGACGCTGCAGGGCACCGAGTATGACACGGGCCTGGATCTCGGCGCGCTGGCGAAGCTGGCGGAATACTTCCGCGGCGTGGCCGACCGGCTGACGAAGGACGGCTTCCGCGATCCGGCCCGCGTGCTGGCCGTCGACGTGAAGACGCTGCAGTACCAGGTGCCCGGCGGCATGCTGTCCAACCTGATCGGCCAGCTCAAGA
>CAMNHF010000044.1 GCA_946538975.1 uncultured Clostridia bacterium
AGCTGCTTATCCATGAACCTATTATACCATATCTTGTCTTGCTATGCTACTCTGCGCCGCTTTGTGCGGTGTTGCCCTAAAGTTTTCGGCCTGCGAAAGTTCGTCAAATACTCCCAGGACAAGATATGAGAAAGTCGTGATCTCGCCAGGAAGCAGTATGCGTGGATAAGTAATTGAACGGTAACCTTTCGATGGATCTATACCAACTTCGCCGTTCGAAGGAACCAGAATACCAATGGTGACTTTATACTTGTCAATAAAGTTCGCATTCTTCTTTACATCTGTTCTTGCCACGTATCCTGTACCTTGACTGTGGATGAGCTTAATAAAACCTGCTTGTGGGGTATCCACGCCTCGCGCTTTTGATGGGAAGCCAAAGCAGTCAATGGGTTGCACATTTACATCCCAAGTCGATTCTGCTTTTTTCATAACTTTATGAATGATTGATATTGCTTGGTTTAACCTGATGAAGATATCACCAAATTCATCAAGATTTCTACTAACAGTCGATACTTCCGTACCAACGTGGTTGGTCACTTCGCACTCGGTTTCTGTCTCTGCATCCCATAAGAAATAGCACAAACCACCAGCGATATCAACTGTCGGGAAGCAATCCTTTGAGTTAGAGTAGTCGACCAATCTAATGATATGCCGATCGTGTAACATCGACTGCCTAAAGGCATCCAGTCCAATGCCACCCGCATACCATCTTGCCGGGGTAATCATTGATATATATCTTGGAGCGATGATCTTGGCTTGTTCAACGAACACTTGGAAGACAGGTTTTGCTTGCGCAGCCGCGACTGCTTGTACTGATCCACCCCCTGTCATCTCCTGATATGGTGGATTGACCATTATCTGGAACATCAGCAGCAAAGTGGCGATAGAATAGGCATTTTGGCAGTCTTCAATGTAGTGACAATACATCCTGTATCGACCTCCTTTGCGGCCAAACTTTAAAGAATTGGGGCTCTGCCCCAAGCCCCGAGGTTTATCGCTTTGGTTTTCCAAGGGAGTGATGGTTATGCCCAGTCACGCTCTTAACGTTATGGAATACTATGCAGCAAGGATGGCAGAAGACTCATCATGGATGTTGTGTACACTATGATTGAGGCTCCAGATAATGCCTACAATGGCGTCAAACTTCATTCTCTTACCTTCTTTTCCCCAAGTTGCTGGATTAGTTAGCTTTCTGGCTAAGCGCGGCTGATCTTGCATTCTTTCCAACAGCTTTGTAAGAAAGATCGCGTTGACAGGAATATCCGTATACCCCGCCAGCGTCCGCTTCGTAATCGAGACAGCCATGGTCGTCTGGCAAAGCACGAACAGATGATCCTGCAGCGCTGCTCTCCACACTGCCTGCGCTTCCTCCAGCGTCATGTCGGATTCATCTTTCGGCAGCATCATCCGATAGATGCTGTACGCCACGTAAAGGGGATAAAGGCCCGATTTGGAGTTCATCTCCAGGATGCGGACATCTTCATTCAGGAACAGATCAGCGGTGACCTCACCCTGCTCGATCAATCTGGGGCTGTCCAGGATGCCGTCCCGGGTCGGGTAGCCCTCTTTGAAGAAATTGTAGCCGCCGATTGTATCGCCCAGGTGCATATTCACGACGCGCCACGGCGTCAACACGGTCTCCTTGGCGGGGTTGCGGAAGTAGCTGAAGATTTCCGCAATCTTCATGACGCGCTGCGTGGGCATCAGCTCGTCCGCGGCCTTGGCCAGACGGCGAATCCTCATGCCGGCGCCCTCGATCACATCCTCATCATAGAAGACAAGCAGTTTCCGGAAGAGCTCCTTGTCCACCTCTTTGGGCATAAACTCTGACCAGGAGGCGTCATCGACAATCGTGACGAATTCCGCCAGGCGAATGGACTCATCAAAATCTGCGGCGGTGCCGTAAATCAGCAAGGGCAGGCGGATGGAGATGTTGCGCAGCAAGTCAAACAAACTCTGCTGCTTCTTTTTCATCTCACGCTCTTTCTCGAGTGCGGCCTTCTCTTCCGGGGTGCGTTCCTTCTTTGGCTTGCGCTTGGCATCCTGCGCCTTCTTGTATTCCTCATCGGTAAGGCCCTGGTTGTTCACCGAGACAGTTTTCGGTTTTGGCGCTTTTTTCTGCGGCGACATTCGAGCCCTCAGAATCTCCACCAATTGAATTCTCTGGTCATCCATGACAATGCCGGCGTCGGCTTTGTAGATGCTGTCATCATCGAAGCCGCTCTTGATCGCAGCGTCAACTGTCAGCCGCTTCAACTCGCGCATCATCCTCGGCACATCATAGAATTCCATACCGGTATCGCCTTCGGCCAGAACCGGGCAGAAGTTCAGGAATTCGCCGAGCCGCACACGGCCCGAATCATCAGTGCCCACCGCGGACCGCTTCAGGCTGTGAACCTCCGACAGCACCCGCAGCGCACGGTCGGGAGCGAAATCGAAAGCATAGCAGACTTTTTTCTGCATGCCGTCAATGCTGCCGGCAGACTGAACCCGGAAGATGGTCTGCATATAGCCGGCTGCGGCTGTGTTGGCAGAACCGGAGAGAAGCATGACGCCGGTCCATTCCTTTACCGTGACGCCTGTCGTCAGCCTTCCGCAGGAGAGCGTGATTGTATGGTCATGCTTCCTGATCGCGGACCGCACGGCACGGAGAGCATCGTCATAGGGCTGCTCAACATCACCCTCGCCGGCGACGTTGACAATCTCGTACTTGCCGAAGACAGGGTGCTTTTTCAGCATGGCCGAGAAAGCCCTGGCCTCCTTCACGCCCGGCAGGATCCAGAAGGTATGCTTGAACATATCCCGGTATGCCTGGGTGGCAAAGGGATAGTTGGAGTCTTCGCTGTCTGTCGAGATCAGGTTCAGGAAAGCC
The DNA here is from genome assembly GCA_946538975.1 of uncultured Clostridia bacterium. Classification (GTDB taxonomy): domain Bacteria; phylum Bacillota; class Clostridia; order Christensenellales; family Aristaeellaceae; genus RUG11272. The sequence continues at coordinate 2,873 of CAMNHF010000044.1, forward strand.
CAGACATCGTCGGCATGGACAAAGTCTCCCACTTTTGCGCCGGCGGGAAGAGGCCTGAAATCACGCTTCTGATCTCCTGTCCAGGTGCGGAAAAACTCGAAGAAGTTGAAAGCGATGCTCGCGTCTTCGTAGCGGTAGGAGTTCTGCAGCCTCTTCCGGAGGTCAAAGGTGCAGATGCGCAGCTCAGGCAGATCGGCATAGGGATTGTGGTCGCCGGGGTGCCGCTCGTCCCACTGCTGCTTTGCCCGCTGCTCCATGACGTAATCCCAGGAGTACACGTCATTTGTGTCATACTGATTGAGGAGGTTATACGGCGTTCCGGACAGCTGAAGGACTTTTTTCGGCGCCTTCCCTTCTTTGGGAGCCTCCAGGAGCTGCTGCACAGCCTGGCCGAGCTCGGTCTGCGTTCCCTCGTGAGCTTCGTCATAGATGATGAGATCCCAGTCCATCTCGAAGACCGCGCGGTTTTTGTCAAACTTTCCGCCGGCGAGCTTCGATCCCCGCAGGTCCTGCATCGACGCAAAGTATACGAAAGGCGTACGGCTGGCAGCAAGGTTTCGCAAATGACGATCATTTTCCGCGTCAATGCTCGCATCTTCCGCAGTGAAGCGATCGCTCTCCTTGATGTTGCTCTTGGTGACAAAAGCACGGTTATCGTCGAAGACCAGACCAAAGTCTGAACGCCATCCGTCAACGACTGCCGGACGGTGCGTGACGACAATCACCTTTGGGTACTGCATCGTTTTGATGAGCCAGTAGGCGGTGATCGTCTTGCCGAAACGCATCTTGCAATCCCAGAGCATCCTGTCGCTCCGCTCAAAAACCGCCCTGGTTTTGGTAATGCATGCAGCCTGCTCTTCGCGCAGGATAATCCTGGGCTTCGTCACCTCGGCGGCAGGAGGCACAGTTTCGCCCCCGGGTGGATTGGTTGACACAGCGAGCCCCTGCTTTTCTTCCTGTGTCAGCACATTGCGGCCCTGCTTGACGGCACGGATCGCAAAAATCGCAGGCTGCAGGGGAACCTTGTACCATTCGCTGTCCCGGTCCGTGTCATAGAATTTGTGGACATCAAAACCAGAGCGATCCAGCACTTCGTGAACGTCGTGATCTCTGAATGCAGCGCTCTCGATGGTTCCGTCAGCCAGGCGAATCTGTTTCCTGGCCAACTCGGTATGCAGCAGTTCATACTGCGTGAGCGCTGTCCGCGTGTACTCCCGGATTCTTTTATGCGCGTTCTGGTTCAGTTCGTCACAGTTCGGGGGCAGCTGCAGATAGCTCGACGCACTGGAAAAACTCGTCTCCCCGATTTTCAGATAGCCTTCATGGGACGCATCATGAATGGCGAATATGTAGATCAGGTTATACTGGGCAGTACCTGCATAGATCTGCGCGCTCATGACGGCACCCCTTTCATCATCGTGACAAAGAGGAGACTGTTTTTCTTTCTCCAGTCGTATACCTTGCAGTAGATTCCGTTATGCTTCCGGATCAGGCCTTTTTCGCAGCCGGGGCATGGTGTCTCATGGAACTCGCTGCCAAACAATGTGAACACTTCGGTTCTCTCTGTCCTGCAGCTGTTGGGCACGACATACTTCATGCCGTCCATCTGCCAGAGATTCCAGCTGATCACGTTGGCAATGCGAAGCAGCTGCTTCAATGCCGGGCTTTTATCAAACCGGGCACGATAGTATTCGATGAACGACACAAACAGGTTTTCCCTCGCGAGCAGCAGATTATCGCCCTGAAACTCGTATCCGTATACGCTCTGATAGGCTCGGAGCGCCCAGGTGAACCATTCGTCTTCGCCCTGCGTGTTCTCCGCAACGACTCTCAGCTTCCGGTCGAGCAGGCCGATTCGTTCCTGTACGGGAATCAGGCTCCCTGTCACGGTGTCATAGCGGCTTACCAGATAGGGGGCTTCGCCGCAGGTGATTTCCAGGCGCCTTGCATCGACGTATTTCTTCCAGGTCCGCGAGCCGGTGCCCGGGAAATCAATTCTGCGCGGGAGGGTTATCCATCCTTGGTCAGTCTCGGTGTTGAACACCTCGGTCTTGCCAAACCACTGTGCATCAACGAGATTGTTCTGCTTGTTGCAGACCCAGGAGGGAGTGAAGACTTCCGCCTTGTCGCGAGTCCTTGCTGCCTGCTCTCCTATGGCTTTCGCTGACCGGGGCTGGATCAGGAAAGCATGCTCACCGGTAACCAGTTCCGGGAAGATTTCACACCACTCGCTGTAGGCTTCCCCTTGCGAAACATAGTCCCTTGTCGCCCAGATGATATTTTTCTTTGTGGTTTTATCTTGCAGCAGGATCTGGAGAACAGACGGATGGATTTTCACAAGAGCGTCCTCGACAATATCGACCCCGATCGTTTCAGGAACAGCCCAATCAGCCATGTTCATTATTCCTCCATTGGGGCACGCTTGCCGTGCCAGGGTTCTTTGAGCTTCCCGTGGGTTTCGTCGAAGCCGTGAAGATCTGCGGTGAAGGCCCTTTCAGCAGCGCTGGCATTCGTTCGGCCTGCAGCCCGACGGAATCTATAGGGCAGCGTTTCGATGGATTTGTTCAGATCACCGCTGCCTTTTCTGGGCCAAGCCATGCGTATTTCCCTCCACACTGTTTCGTCAGCATCGAGCCAATTATATCATACTGACCTGCCGAATTCAATCATAAACTACCAATCTTCAGTTTCAGACTGAATACGATGGTGTACGCATACACAACGCAAATGTCGTACACGGTGTACACGGTGTACGCGACGTACGCGACGTACACGGCGTACGCGACGTGCCCGACGTACATGGCGTACACGGCGTACGCGACGTACACGACGTACAGCCGCTTTTTTTTCGTGCTGCCTTCAGCAAACCACCCCTCCGTCTGCCAGCCCCGGCTGTTCCTGCGGGATGTTGGCCGGCCCGACCGACCCGGGACCGGAACACAAAACATATGAATTCATAACATTGTTTCACCCCGCCGGGAACCTGACGCATCGGAAAAAGACATAATGGAAAATACCGGGCTGACCCGGGGGAGGTGAGACGACAGACGTTTGCGTGGGATGCTGATGAACTGGACGGCTGCTGCGGGATGCAGAAGATCTGGCCAGGGCTGATCCGTGCCGGGTAGAGCAGGAGTTCATGACGACTGGGAGACTGGCACGGATGGGATGATTGCGGGCGGGATTTGCCGCGAGTTGAATTCGGAAAGGATTGATTGCATGGAGAATCGGATGACGCGTGTTGACGGGAAGACCGCGAACGGTTACAATAGGAATGTGATGGATTGCGCTGATACGACGCTGAACAAAGAGGGGAGGGGAGAAGCTCAGGATTCGGAACTGGATGTCAGGCTGTTGCAGAACAAGGAGGACAACAGCGTGACAATGATGAACGCACGCAATTCCGGGGTTCCGTGGTTCGGGAATGCGTGCCTGAAAACGGTCCAGGTCATCAAGCCGGACCAGAGCACCCATATGCTGACGGGCCGGGAGCCCGAAGACTTTGCCCAGGGGATCTATGCCCTCATGGGTGGGAACATGGCCGCCGTGGAGGAGCGGAGCTTCCACAGCTACGCGGAGGAGTGGTTCGAGGTGTTCCACGAGCCGCGGGTCAGCAAGCGCTGGGCGGAAGAGTGCCGCATCCTGCTGAACCGGCACCTGTACCCGTTCTTCGGTGGGATGCACCTCAGTGAGATCGACGCAAAGACGGTGCAGCGCTTCCTGAATGAGCGGGCAGACCTGGCGCACTCGACCCAGAAGCACATGCTCTGCCTGCTTCGGCAGATTCTGGAGAACGCCCTGGAAGACGGGCTGATCCGGTCGAATCCCGCGGCCAGCAAGCGCCTGGTGCTCAGCGGGAAGGAGACCATCCGCAAGCCGCTGGAGGCTGACGCGGCCCTGGACGTGCAGCGCAGGCTGGCCGAACTGACGCCCCTGCAGCAGCGCATGGTGGCCCTGCCGCTGTTTGCCGGGCTGCGGTGCGGAGAGGCGGTTGGCCTGCAGTGGAAGCACATCGACCTGGCCCGCAGGCTGATCCAGATCCGGCAGGCGGTGAGTTTCATCAACAACCAGCCGGTGCTGAAGGGGCCGAAGTCCAAAGCGGGCATCCGCGATGTGCCGATCATCGACGACCTGCTCCCGTTTCTGGCTGAGCCGGGCGAGCCGGAGCAGTTCGTCCTCGGCGGCGGTGAGCGGCCCCTGACGAAGCGAGCCTACCACTACCAGTGGTCAAAGCTCACCGGGCAGATCCCGCAGCTGGAGGCGGCCACATCGCACGCCCTGCGGCACACCTTCGCCACCGTGGCGTCCACGAACACGGACATCAAGACGCTCCAGAGCATCCTGGGGCACAGCAAGGCGGACATCACCCTCAACCGTTACGTCCACCCGCAGGAGCGCCTGATCGCCGAAGCGGCCCAGACCCTCAGCGGCCTGTACGAAACGGCATCAAAAAACTCCCCGGTGTACGAGACCGGGGAGCATATCGGGTCCTGTTGATCGCGCAGGACAGCAAGCGGGTGATGGGAATCGAACCCACGTAACCAGCTTGGAAGGCTGGGGCTCTACCATTGAGTTACACCCGCGCGGAGAAACAAAAATGGAGCGGTAGACGGGGCTCGGACCCGCGACCTCCACCTTGGCAAGGTGGCGCTCTACCAACTGAGCTACTACCGCATGTGCGTACAGCACGGGGGAAAGTGATGTGCGGGCGAAGAGACTTGAACTCATACGCCGTTGGGCACCAGATCCTAAGTCTGGCGCGTCTGCCATTCCGCCACGCCCGCAGATCCCGGTGCCCGGGAGGCAGATGGGAGTGACCCATTGGAGATTCGAACTCCAGACACCTTGATTAAAAGTCAAGTGCTCTGCCAACTGAGCTAATGGGTCATGGAAAGCCGGAAACTGGGGTGGCAGGGATCGAACCTGCGCATGAGGGAGTCAAAGTCCCTTGCCTTACCGCTTGGCTACACCCCATCGCAGGGCGGCCGCGTGACACGGAACCAGATCCCGCCGCACATCGCCCATGAGAACCGAACCGGGCGGCTTCCGAGGAAAGAAGAAGGGTGAGTAATGGGACTCGAACCCATGACATTCAGAGCCACAATCTGACGCTCTACCAACTGAACTATACCCACCATATGCGCGCCTGGAGGGTCTCGAACCCCCGACCCACAGCTTAGAAGGCTGTTGCTCTATCCAACTGAGCTACAGGCGCCCGCCGTGGACCGATGAGCCGACCCGCGTCAGCCCCGGCGCGAGTCCCGGCTGACAGTTGCTGATTATAGCACCATTTTGCAGGCTTGTCAATCCCGTTTTTTTGCCGTTTCGGGAAAAACCGCGCCACCCGGCTGGCGCTCAGTCCGCGCCCTCATGACGCGCCCGAACGCATCCGGCGCGCCTGCGCATCTTCCCCCAATCCCATCCTCCCCCAAAAACGGCCTTTTCGGAAGGATCGGGCCGCCCCACGCGGGATTCATGATCCCGCATGCCTTTCCAAAGCCCGATCCCCGGAAATGCCGTGTTTTCCATGGCTTTCTTAAAAAGGCTTATTGCGTGATTCGGCTTAGTCCTACTTTTCGTGACCGAAAAGCAGGCAAAAGCCCTGGGGTTCGGAGCGCCCGGGAAACTCCCCAGTGGGGAGTTTTCAGCGGAGAACAGGCGACAGCCCCGGAGGGGCCCTTGCGCGTGGGCCCCCCAGACCCCCTGCGAGCGCTTTTGGACACGGGATCAGGGCTGCGTAATCCGCAGGTCGCAAGGACGACATTTCGACTGATCCGGTCAGATTTGTTTAGACCACATCCGACATGGATTTGGCTGGAATCGCCCGCCCCGAAGAAAGGCAGAAGCCCCGCAAAGCCCGGCGGCGGCGCGGTTTGCGGCCTTTCGGGGGAAAACGCAATTCTTGCAAAAATCGAAAAAATTTTCTGCTGATTTTCTGCAGTGCGGGGGAATGACAGCGCAGGGAAGTTTTTTTGTTTACAGCTTCGCCCGTTTATGTTATACTGGGATTGGTTTTTTTGATTTGGCCGGAGACAATTGAAGATTCAGGAGGTGCAAGGGATGCATGCTTTATACCAATCCTTCTGCCGGGAACAGGAACGCGCCGCCGGCGACCTGTCCGCGATGGCGGAAATGATTCAGGAAGGACGCATTCCGCCGGAAAGCCTGCAGGACAGCGCGGAGGAAGCCCTTCGCCGGCTGCGCGGCATTCGTCGGCAGATGGCTGAGCTGCTCAGGGCAGAAGGCGGCGAAGCGGAGATCTCCGCGGACGACGCCGACGCAGGGGAGCTTCTGCAGCGATGGGAAGCCCGCCGCGCGGAGACGCTCAAGGAGCCGCTGCGGCTGTTTTTGCGCGTCACATCGGAGCGAAGCCGTTATCTGGAGGCGCTTGCGCCCCTGCGGCAGGAGGCGGAACGGCTGCTGAACACCGACGCGCCTGACACCGGCCGATTTGCCGCCTTCCTCGCGGCCCTCAAAGCCGTGCAGGCGGACGATGACGAGGGGATCGACCGTGCCGAACAGGAGCTGGGGGACTTGCCCAAAGAGGTGTTCTCGGGCTTGTTCGCCGGCCGCTATTACCTTGCCGATGCGCCGGCGGCGGAGCAGAAGGCCGCGGAGGAGGCTCCGCAGGCGGCAGCGGAATCGGCTCCGTCCGGCCCGATCGAAGAGCCTTCGACGGAGGCGCCTGATGCGCCTGCTTCCGCGGAGGCGCCTTTGGACGAAACGGCGGCCGCAGAAGCATTGTCTTCAGAAACATCGTCATCAGAAGCCCCGTCTTCAGAAGCCCCGTCTGCGGAAGCCGCGGATCGGGAGGATGAAAAGGCGGATCAGAAGGCGGAACATCAGGCAGATCAGAAGGCAGCCGATCCGCCGGAAAGTGCAGACGTTGAGGACACAGCCCCCGCGGACGGGCAGACGCAGGCCGGCTGGGCTGATTTTGCCGGTTATCCGGACGGCTGGAGGGCGGAATTCCGCGATGTCCCCGCGTCACAGTACCGGCGGGCCGAATACGAGAGCCTGCCGCGGCGGAGGGATGCCTGCAGTCTGATGGTCCACTGCTGCGAAAAGCGCGCCTGCCCGATGGCGGAGGACGGATCGGTGCCGCAGATGGGCCGGAAGCAGTCCAGGGAGCTGCTGCCCGCGCTGCGCAAGCGCGGCTACACGGCCAGCGGCAAGCTGTTCAGCCCGACTGGAGAGGTGTCGCTCTACCTCCTGCCATCCCATAAATGGTATGCGGCCATGGGGCGGGATGTCGTGCCGGAGCTCAAGAGGTCCAAGCTGAGTGCCGATGACCAGGCCTATCTGCATGAAGTCAGCATCGTGCCGGAGGCATACACCGCGCTGTATCTGCTGCGCTGCCGCACACTGCTGCGCTGGCTGGAGAAGCATCCCGAGGAGCTTCTCTGCAGTGATCGCGTCAAGGCCGGCAGCAGTGATCCGGAATATCTGTATCTGCTGGCTCAGGCTGCCGGCAAGCGCAGCCTGTTTGTGGTGCCGGCGTGGCTGGAAAGAGGCAGGGAAAACGCCTTTGTGGACATCCTGACCGACGCCCTGACCCGGGAGGACGATTTCATCCTGCTGCTGACCGCCCGGGGCGAAGACCGGGTTCGCCTGACCGGGGCCGTGTGCGAAGAGCATCCGGAATGGCGCCGGCGGCTGCTCTTCCAGTCTCCGGAGGACGCGGGCCCCACGGATGCCGACGGCCGGCCCGTCAATCTGCGGGAGCTGGAAGCGCTGGAGGACGGGCAGGAAGACCATGCGGAAGCCGAACAGGCGGAAGTGCCCGCCGGGGAAGCCGGGCAGGCGGCGGAAGCAGACGCCCCGCAGCCGGAGCCCTCTGCCCGGGAGGACGCAGAAGATGCCGCGCCGGAGGAGCCTGCCGGCGAAGACGAAGCAGCAGCGCAGGCCCCGCCGCCTGCGGAAACCGCCCGCGGCGAAGCGGACCGGCCTGCACTCCCGGACTGGGCAGCCGTGCAGGAGGAGAAGCAGCCCGCGCCGGAAGACGCCGGTCAGGCGCCCCATGTGCTGGCAGCCGATGAGCGGGAGCAGCTGAACGCCTATCTGCGGGAGGTCTATCGCAGCCTTGTGCAGGGGCGGAAGGAGGTTGCCGCTGTCCTGCTCGCCTCCCTCAGCCAGTATGACGCGTCGCTGCTGCCGCTGGTCAGCCGGCTGCAGATGGCCACGGACGATCCCTGCGGCGAGGACGTCTGCACGCCGAGCAAGCTGCAGGCAGCCTTCCCGGAGCAGCAGGGACAGGATCCGCTGACCGACGCCCTGTGCGCCGCCGCCTATCTGCGCATGTATTTCTCCCGGGCTGCCGGCGAGGAGCCCTACCTGAGCCGGGACATCGGCGTGCTGGAAGGAAACCTCTCCATCGTGCGCCATCCCCTGCTGGGCAACGTGCTCTACGCCCTGTCCGGCTGGGTGGACAGGCAGCAGCGCGGCCTTGACCATGTGCTGCTGGGCGTGGTGCTGCAGCAGCAGACGGTGCTCAGCCAGGCGGAAACCCTGAAGAAGCGCGCCGAAAACCTGCTCGGCAGCCGGCTGACCGAGAGCATCCGCTACAGCAACATCATCAAGAAGACCCGGGAGCTGCTCTTCGGCAACAACAGCGAGCTGCACCGCATTCTCGAGGCCATCCGGGACAACGATCAGACCTTGGCGCAAAAGGCCGAGGACTGGATCAGCCGGAGCGTGGATGACATCATCGACGAAACCTGGCGGCAGGCCCGTTCGATGGAAAAGAAGCATTACAGCGAGGACTGCAAGGCCAACGAGCGCAAGATGCTCAACAAGCAGATCACGGAGATTCAGCACCTGATCACGGACTGGCTGCGGCTGAAGAAGGAAGCCGATGTCTCCGATGACCAGAGCAGCCGCGCGCAGATGCTGATCGCCGAGGTGCAAAAGACCATGGAAGCGCTCTGCCGGGAGCTCACGCCCTTCTCCGGCGGGATCGAGGAGCAGGCCGGCGAAGCGGTGCTCCTGGACGCGGTGCGCGAATGCCTGGAGCGTGTGCGCGGCGCCGCGGACAAGCGCGAACAGCGCCGCCGCTATTACATCCGCCTGCTGGAGCAGCCGCTGGTTGTGCTGCAGGGCGCCATGAGCCCCTATGTGGAGACGCCCGAGGAGGAGATTGCGCCGTTTGATTTCTGCGCGCGGGCAGTCAGGTATCTCGCGCAGGAGGAGGCGCCCGACTGGAATGCGGTGCAGGAGCGGATGTTCGATTACCGCAGCCAGGAGCATCTGGGCATGGACTACGGCAGCCTGCGGGTGCTGAACGAATACCTGCTCAGCCACGGCGGCAGCCCGCTGCATACGGAGGCGGAAATCTCCGCCGGCGTCAGGGCAGCCCTCAGCCGGGACAACCCGCAGCATGTGCAGGCCGTACACCTGTGGGACCAGGATTTCGACGCCCAGTTGGAGATGGCGGAGGCCGACGGCTGGCTGGAGGACGCGCGCGACTTCTATCAGCGTCTGCTGCAGGCCCGAAAGGTTCAGTATCAGATCTACGTTGAACTGACGGAGAATCTCGGCTGCTACGGGCGCGCCCTGAACCGCATGATCGCGCTGCTCCGGGAGAGGGCCCGGGGACAGCGGGGCACCTATCAGCGGCAGCTGGACACCATTATGAGGCGCTACAGCGAGGAGGAGCTGAAGCTGCCGATTTTCCGCCAGATTCAGGAAATGATCGACACGTGCAGGTTTGCAGCGGCCGAGAGCTTCCTGGGCGTGCTGGCCACCAACGGCCCCGAGGTCCTGGACGACAGCAGCCTCCGGGCGCAGACCCTGCTCGAATTCATCGGCCAGCTGCCGGCTCTGACCGCCGAGGCGCTCCTGTCGCGCAGAAAGCGCCTTGCGAACACGTTCGAGGATATGAACAACGCCCAGCAGAACAGGGACATCCGGACCGGTCTGGAAATGCTGAAGGCCTGGCCGGACAATCCCAGCAACCGTTCGCTCTCCGAGCATCAGCTCCGCACCCTGCTCGGCCGGATGGATCTGCCGGTGAAGGATGTGGTCTTCGCGCAGGAGCATCGGCAGTATACGGTCACCTTCCGGCAAACCGGCGATGCGTCCATTGAGTACCCCCACCCGATGGCGCCCTTTGGCAGCCAGATGCTCCGGCTGGGGCTGGATGTGTGCTGGTATGCCGGCAATTTCCGCGAAGCGGACGATCTGTTCAATCAGGTCAGCGCGATGCTCAACTGTCCGCATGGGAAGGGAACGGCGCCGCGCCCGCTGCTGATCCTGATGGACAGCGCCATCAGCCTTCCCAACAGGCGCGCGCTGGCCTACCAGCTCAACCACTCCGGCAATCGGCAGCCCATGCTGCTGCTGGACAGGAGCCTGGCGCTGTATCTGGCCGGCAAGCCGCAGTCCGAGCGCTGGAAAGCCCTGCTGCGCTGCGCAATGCCCTTCCGCCTGCTCAATCCCTATGTGGAGGGGAGCAGCGACCCCATCCCGCCGGAAATGTTCATCGGGCGGAAGGACATCATTCAGGACATCATCAGCCCCAAGGGCGCAAATCTGATCTACGGCGGCCGGCAGCTGGGCAAGACCGCGATCTTCTACCGGGCCAAGGACCTCTGCCACAAGCCGGACACCGACCGGTTCTGGGCCGTCTATGTCGATCTGAAGGGCAAGAACAGCCGCGACGCGGTGGATCGCATCACGCGCGAGCTCCGCTATCAGGGCTTCTTCCCGCAGGAGGCCGAGGCCGGCACCTGGAGAGAGCTCCTGGACATGATCGAGCGGCGCATGATGGCGCCGGAGTGCCGCGAGGACAAGCTCCTGCTGCTGATGGACGAGATGGACGCGCTGATGCGCGAGTTTGCTGACAACCGCTATCAGGTGTTCAGCGAGCTGAAGGGCCTGCAGCTGACCACCGGCAACCGCTTCAAGTTTGTGATGGCCGGTCTGTACAGCCTGCTCCGCTTCGGCCGCGACGCCCTGGGCGGCAACAGCACGGTGCCGCAGTTTACGCAGATTGTCATCAAGCCGATGGACTTCACGGAGGCGCGGGAGCTGCTGGAATTGCCGCTGAGCTATCTCGGCTTCCGGATCGCGGGGGACAGCCAGGACGTCATCGCGCAGATTCTGCACTATACGAACTACTTCCCCGGCCTGATTCAGTTCTATGCCAGCCGCCTCGTGCGCTACATCATGACCAACGCGAACAAGAGCAGCCCGCCCTACGAGCTGGACAGGAGCCTGCTGCTGCGCATGCTGGGCGACGCCGAGTTCAACAAGCTGCGGAAAGAACGCATGATGATGACCCTGACGGTGGACGAGGACGGCGGCACGGTGCCGTATTACTACATCCTTGCGCTGTCCCTGGCCCTGTGCTGCCATCTGGAGGATGAGAAGCACATCAACGGCGCCACGGCCCGGGATATCCGCGTGACCTGCGAGGACTTCGGCGGCACGGCGATTTTTGCCGACAAGACGGACGAGGAGGTCGCCTCCCTCCTGGATGAGCTGGTCGGGCTGAATATGCTCCGGCGCGACCTCATCGGGAATGAAAAGCGCTACTTCTTCCGCCGGGCCAGCTTCATGGAGATGCTCGGCAATGAGAATCAGGTGATGGATGAACTGGGACGCGTGCTGCAGGGGAGATACAGCCAATGATGACGAACGCAGAGATCTGGTGGCATCAGGTGCCGCAGGCCGACGACTTCTTCAAGTCGGTGCGGAACGATCTCCTGGACGGCAAGTCCCTGCGCCTGCAGGGCGGCCTGCCGTGGGCGGAGGAGTTTCTTCTCCTGCTGAAGCACAGCCTGCTGGAAAAGAATCCGCAGCTCGACTGGAAGGATTTCGACAGCGGCGCGCTGAGGGGCTTCGGCGGCCTCATCTCCAGCATTGCGCAGGAGTACGGGATGGGATACCAGTGCGACGGGACGCTCTCTTCCGTCGCCGCTGACCTCAAGCGAACCGGCGCGATGATCCTGTGGCATTTTTCCGGCCTGGAGGAGGAGCAGCTGCAGGAGGTTCGCCGGCTCCCGCAGCAGGCCAGGCAGCTCGGGCTGCGGCTTGCGGTGCTCTTTGAGGATGACGCGCGTGCCCCCGTGAAGGGCGCGCTGCAGAAATCCCTGACGCCCACGGCGCTGGACATTCAGTATTTTGCCTGGACGATGCTGATGCAGCGCAAGACCCCGCTGACCGAATACGGCGCCCTGCTGGCCGTGGAGCTGAGCGGCTGTGATCCGGTGCGGTGCGCGGAGCTTTGTGAGCAGATGCAGGCCCTGATGGAGAACCCGGCCGCCGTCTGCACCTGGCTGGGCGACGCGGAGCTGGGCAGCAGCGTCCACAGGGCGCAGATCCGCTACATCGAGCCGCTGCTGGAAACCCATCGGCTGCAGCTGATCGGGGAGCTCCGGGCGCGCATCGGGAGCCTGCTGCCCTTCACGGACGATTTCGGCAACACCTTCACCGAGCCGGAGGAGGTGGAGCTGCGGCATCTGGTCTTCTGGGCGGGGAATCGGGATCCGTCCAGGCAGCTGAGCCTCTCCGCGCAGGAAGGCAGATGGCTGAAGGTGCTCTATGAGGCGCGCAACGATCTGGCGCACCTGAAAAACCTCACGCTGGACCGGATTCACGCCATCGCCGCCGGCAGATAACCGGCAGCCCCGGCCGCCGTGCTTGCGTCAGGCTGCACCGAGGAGGATCCGGGCAGCCCTTTTCCCGCCCCCATCCGGAAAGGAAGCGCGCAAAAACTTGACGAGCGGCGCAGGCTGTGATATACTGGACGCGTAACATTCGCCTGGAGACAGGCAGAGGGGAGGATGTACCATGAGCCGGATCAAGACCCTGAATACCCGCAACCTGTGCGCCAGCGCGAAGAACGGCGGCTGCGGCGAGTGCCAGACCTCTTGCCAGAGCGCCTGCAAGACCAGCTGCGGCGTGGCGAATCAGCAGTGCGAAAACACGAACAAGTAATTCGTGCACCATGGTGCCGCCTGCAAGGGGCGGCATTTTTCTGTGAGTGACATCGTTGGGGGGCAGCAATGGTTCATCAGTATCAGCTCAACGGGCGTTATATCGTGCTGGACACGTGCAGCGGCTCGGTGCACGCCGTGGACGACCTGGCCTATGACATCATCGCGATGGCGGAGGATCACACGGATGACGAGATCGTCGCCGCCATGCTGGAGAAATACGCCGGCCGTGCCGACGTGAACGAGGCGGAGATTCGGGAATGCCTTGCCGACGTGGCGGCGCTGCGGGCGGAGGGCAAGCTGTTTTCGCCGGACATCTACAGCGGCCTGGCCGGCGTGCTCAAGCAGCGCAGCGGCAACGTGGTCAAGGCGCTGTGCCTGCACGTGGCGCACACCTGCAACCTGAACTGCTCCTACTGCTTCGCCAGCCAGGGCAAATACCACGGCGAGCGGGCGCTGATGTCCTTCGAGGTGGGGAAGCGGGCGCTGGACTTCCTGATTGAGAACTCCGGCGCGCGCAAGAACCTGGAGGTGGACTTCTTCGGCGGCGAGCCGCTGATGAACTGGGAGGTCGTGAAGCAGCTGGTGCGCTACGCCCGCTCCATCGAGAGGCAGCACGGCAAGAACTTCCGCTTCACCCTGACCACCAACGGCATGCTGATCGACGACGATGTGATCGACTTCTGCAACCGGGAGATGCACAATGTGGTGCTGTCCCTGGACGGGCGGAAGGAGATCCACGACCGGCTGCGGGTGGACTATGCGGGCCGGGGCAGCTATGACCGCATCGTGCCGCTGTTCCAGCGCTTCGTGGCCAAGCGGGGCGGCACGCGGTACTACATGCGCGGCACCTTCACCCACGCGAACCCGGACTTCACGAAGGACCTGTTCCACATGGCGGATCTGGGCTTCACGGAGCTGTCCATGGAGCCGGTGGTCTGCGCCCCGGACGATCCCGCAGCCCTCACCCCGGAGGATATCGAAATCGTGAAGCAGCAGTACGAGCTGCTGGCGCTGGAGATGCTCCGCCGCGAGGAGGAGGGCCGCCCGATCACCTTCTATCACTACATGCTGGACCTGGAGGGCGGGCCCTGCATCTACAAGCGGATCTCCGGCTGCGGCTCCGGCACGGAGTACATGGCGGTCACGCCCTGGGGCGACCTCTACCCCTGCCATCAGTTCGTCGGCGAGGAGCGCTACAAGCTGGGCGACATCTGGCAGGGCGTGACGAACACCGCGCTGCGTGAGGAGTTCCGCGCCTGCAACGCCTACGCGCGGCCCGAGTGCGAGAATTGCTGGGCGAAGCTGTGGTGCTCCGGCGGCTGCGCGGCCAACGCCTTCCACGCCTCCGGCTCCATCCGCGGCGTGTATGCCCCGGGCTGCGAGCTGTTCAAGAAGCGGATCGAATGCGCGATCATGATGCAGGTGGTCCGCAGCGAGCGGGCCGAACAGGAAGCGCAGGAATAACGGCATCGTGCCCGACTGCGCATGCACCGCGAAAGCCCCCCCGGAGGAAAGGCCTTTTGGGAAAGATAGGGGCATGGGGGAAGGAAAGCCCTTTTCGGCCCCGAAACAGGGTTTCCTTCCCCCATACACTGAGCGATTACGAGGAATCAGAAAAAAAACACTTGCAGGCGGCGGCGAAAATGGTGTATGATGAAGCTGCTGCAGGAAATATTTCACAGGGGGTAGCTTGATATGGGTTATATTGTCAGCTGTTCGTCCACGGTCGATCTGCCGAAGGAATACCTGGAGAAGCGGAGCATCCGGTACATCTGCTTCCATTACCAGCTGGACGGCAAGGACATGATGGACGATCTGGGCGAGAGCATGCCGCTGCCGGAGTTCTACCGGGCCATGGCGGACGGGGCCGAGACGCGCACCTCACAGATCAATACCGAGGAGTATTATGACTATTTCGAGGCCCTCGTGAAGACCGGCGAGGACGTGCTGCACCTGAGCCTGTCCAGCGGCATCTCCGGCACGGTGAATTCGGCCCGCACGGCCGCGCAGCAGATCATGGCCAAGTACCCGGAGCGCCGGGTGAACGTGGTGGACTCCCTGGCGGCCTCCTCCGGCTTCGGCCTGCTGGTGGACGCCGTGGCCGACCGGCGCGACGCCGGCGATTCCCTGGAGGAAGCGACCCGCTGGGCGGAGGAGAACAAGCTGCGCGTGCATCACTGGTTCTTCTCCACGGATCTGACCTTCTACATCAAGGGCGGCCGCGTCAGCAAGACCGCCGGCTTCTTCGGCCAGATGCTGAATATCTGCCCCCTGCTGAACGTGGACTACCTGGGCCGGCTGATCCCCCGGGACAAGATCCGCACCAAGCGCCGCGTCATCCGCACGACGGAGCAGCGCATGGAGGAGCACGCGGAGGGCGGGCTGAATTACAGCGGCAAGTGCTTCATCTCCCACTCCGCCTGCTATGAGGACGCCCGGGCGCTGGCCGACCTGGTCGAGGCCGCCTTCCCGCACCTGGACGGCAAGGTCATGATCAACGACATCGGCACCACCATCGGCGCCCACACCGGCCCCGGCACCGTCGCCCTGTTCTTCTTCGGCGACGTGCGCAAGGACTGATTCGCCCGCATGCCCCACACAGCGCGGCCCCGTGCCGCGCTTTTTTGGCGCACGGGGGCAGATTTGCATTTCCGGCGCCGCTTGTGTATAATAGAGAATATCCAAAGGCAAAAGGAGGCGGGGACGATGCGTGTGCGCGATGCCCTGCGGCAGGCCTGGCGGGTGTGGAAGGCACAGCCCGCGCAGCTTTTTGGCTTTCTGCTGATTGAGAGTGTGCTGCGGCTGATGGTGCTGACACCGCTGCTGGCCCTGGCGGATCCCGCTGCGGCGCCGGCAGCCCTGCTCAGCGTGCCGCTGTTTTTCCTGATTGTGCCGCCTGCCCGGGCCTGCGCCGCCGAGGTGATGCAGCGGGCGATCGGGGACGGCGGCGGGCTGTTCGACCGGGGGCTGGTGCTCTGCGGGGATTACGGGCGCAAGGTGCTTGAGGGGCTCAAGCAGGGGCTGCTGCTGCTGCTGTGGGCCGTGCCGCTCACTGCCTTCGCCGCGGAGGCCGCGGTCCTCTGGTCGGGCCAGACCGGCGGCGGCGGTACGGACGGGCTGACCCTGCTGCGCTCGGTCATCGTCAGCACCTTCGGCGGCGGCGATCTGGTGCGCGGTCTGGTGATGACGGCGGCATTGTTTGCCCTGTGCGTGCTGATCGCGGTGTTCGGCCTGGCCTTCCACAGCGGGCGCCGGCATGAGCTGGCCCTGGGCGGCCGCGTGCCGAAGGGGCAGCGCGCGGGCGTGCTCCGCTGCTGGCTCATGGGGCTGCTGACCGCACTTCCCTTCCTGCTGGCGGGGCTGCTGCTGGCGCGGGACTGGCTGCACAGCCTGATCGGGGCCATCCGCAGCAGCTCGGGCAGCTTCACCATGCTGCCGCCGCGCACGCTGATCCTGCTGGGGCTGGCCTTCCTGATCCTGCGGGTGCCGCTGATCCCGCTGAAGAGCCTGATCACGGCCTGCTACGTCCGTGCGGCGGAGGAGCAGCCGTGATGCGCCTGGACCGCTGGCTGTGCACCCTGGGCTGCGGCAGCCGCTCGGAGGTGCAGAAGCTGATCCGCGCAGGCTTTGCGGCGGTGGACGGCGAGAGCTGCCGCGATCCCGGCCGGCCCTGCGCGGGCACGGAGCGGCTGGCGCTGCGCGGCGA